>DGDL01000089.1:6615-35869 GCA_002385415.1 Clostridiales bacterium UBA3953 | reverse complement strand
TTACGAGCCGTTTCCACCTTTTGCTCTTTAAGAAAATACGCCGCCGACACCTTATCAGATGTGCAAAACGCGGCTACTATGCGCTTGAAACGGCGGATATATATTACGGAAAAAAGGTTCGATATATACACGCGCCGGCGGAGGTTTACGTTTATCCCCGCGTGCTGCCTATTGACAGGGTAATAAAGCCCATGAGCAGCCTGCAGGGCGACAGTGTTACAAGCCGCCGGATGATATACGACCCCTTTTCGCTGAGCGGAATACGAAACTATATGTTCGGCGACCCGTTCAACAGCATTAACTTCAAGGCGACAGCCCGCTCGGGCGCGCTGGGAACCCAGGGGATAAAAGTTAACCAGCGCGACTATTGTTCGAGCCGAAATCTGCTGGTCTATCTCAACTTTCAGGTTGACGTTGACTTCCCGGTGCCGACGGCCGAATACGAGCGCATGATGGAGCTTGGGCTTTCGTTTGCGTCGGCATTGATACGCGAGGCGTCATATAACGGCTATCGAGCGGGATTTGCCGCAAACTGCGTGCTTGTAAGCGGCGAGACGTCTATCCGTTATCCTATCGAAAGCGGCGACCTGCATCTTGAAGCTATACTGCGCGAGATGGCAAAAGTGCGAGCGAGAGTGGGAGTGTCGTTTTTGTCCATGCTCGAGGAAGACGTGAAAAACTCTCTGCACGACACCGAGATTTATATACTTACCCCTTATGAAACCAACATGATTGACACATATATACACAATTTCGAGCTGCTGGGTAATTCGGTGACGCTGATAAAACTGTCGGAGGAGGATTACTAAGCGGTGGGCAGAAAAATCAAGCTTAGCAGCCAGCCCGAAGAGATTATAAAAAAGAAGAAGTGGGACCGCAAATACGTAATCCGCACAGCGATTTATGCTTCGGTCGGAACGGTTGCGCTGCAGGTCTACACAAGGCTTGGCTATCACTTCAATCTGCAGACAAACGACACCATGCGCTATTTGTCACAGCTCGCATGGATTATAATGGCGGTCTGCTATGTGCTTGCGCTGCTTTCGTTCCGCAAGGCAATACCGAAAATCTATCGCGAGTATGTGTTCGGCGGCGCGCGATGGGTGTTTCAAAAAATAGGCGCCGGTCTTGCCAAAATGACGGCGCGATTGCGAGAAATGCTGGGCTTTCCGTCGTCACATGGCCAGCGGATAAAAGGTATAGACGAAAAAACGTTTGTGTTTGACGCAAACGAAAACAGCCTGCTGCGCCGCATCCGCCACCTGCAAAACAGGATGCGCTGGAAGGATCTCACCGACAACGCCGATAAAATCAGGTTTCTGTACGTCAAGTTTATAAACAGGCTTGTGTCAAAGAAAAAGCTGAAATACAATGCAGTGCTTACTCCCTGCGAGCTTGGAAGCACCGTTTCGCTTGGTCCCGACGAGGGGGCGGGCATGTTCTGGCTTTACACCGGCGCGCGGTACAGCGGCGGAATATATCCGATAACGGACGACGACGTCAAAGCCGCCATGGCTATGGCGTCCGGCAAGGAGCCGAAACCTGAAAGACAGCAAAAAGAAGCAAAGGCAAAATCCAAAACCAAAAAATAGCCGGGATACCGGCAACAAAAAGGGGCGTCCTATGGCAGGGCGCCCCAAATTGTTTCGGCTATATATTAGTTTTCAAACTTTTCGAAGCTTATGTAATCGATAAATACATCACCGGTTGTAGTGGAGGGGTCAAAGCGGATGTATTTAATCAGGCCTTCCCACTTGAAGCAGTCTTCGGTGTAGATTTCAATGATGTTCCATTCATCGGAATCGGGTTCGGAATAGGCGTAATCGTATATGCACCTGTAGGATTTGTCTTCGCTCATGCCGCCTTCAATATCGGTGTCGAAGAAGAGCTGGCAGTCGTAAGACTCGGTCATATTGAGCGCCTTGATTCTGATAAGGTCGATTTCTGTGGCATCAATATCGAGCGGGTCTTTAGTAATCATAAACGGGTCGCCGCCGGTGCTGGTCAGCTTGAGAAGCCCGTCCTCGATACGCATGTCGGTAATGTGGTTGGTCGGGTTGAAGGAAAGCTCGTCCGAGTCGGTGAAGGTAAACTGCTTGACAACCACTGTTTTAATAGGCTCTGTCTCCGGTTCGGTTTCCGGTTCGGTTTCCGGTTCGGCGGTCGTTTCAGGTGCAGCGGTCGTTTCTTCCGTTGCGTGAGCGGCCTCGTCTGTCTCGGCGACGGTTGTTTCTTCTACCGTGGTCTCATCGGCTTGGCCGGACTCATCGGAACAGGAGAAAATAAGGAGTGCGCACAGGACGAGTGAAACGAAAATCAATAATTTACGCATCTTTCAGTCCCTTTCGCTGTTTTTAGTATTTTGATTTTCTTGCCTTTTCGGCAAATTGATATTACACCAAATATATAAGCCTGTCAAGTAGGAATTTAGGAAAACGCACGCAAAGCGGAAATGTTTTGCGGCTTGTATCAGTCTTCGACGTCCATTTGGCCCATGAGCCTTTTGTTGAACTCGACCGCAGTGTTGTAGCCCATTTTCTTTTGGCGGTTGTTCATCGCCGCTATCTCGATTATGATGGCGAGGTTGCGGCCGGGACGGACCGGGATGGTAATCATCGGCACCTTTATGCCGAGGATTTCGGCATACTCGTTATCGATACCGAGCCTGTCGTACATTTTGCCCTGAACCCAAGGCTCGAGGTTGACGATAAGGTCAACCTTTTCGGTGAGCTTGACCGCGCCCATACCGAAAATGCGGCGCACGTCGACTATTCCTATGCCGCGCAGCTCAACATAGTGGCGCAGAATCTCGGGCGCGCTGCCCACAAGCGTTTTCGAGGACACGCGCTTGATTTCGACTGCGTCGTCTGCTATGAGCCTGTGACCGCGCTTGACAAGCTCGATTGCGGTCTCGCTCTTTCCGACGCCGCTGTCACCGAGAATGAGGATACCCTCTCCGTACACCTCGACGAAAACGCCGTGGCGGGTCAGGCGGGGCGCAAGGCTCACGTTGAGCGACGCTATCAGCGCCGCCATGAACTCGGAGGTGTGGCGCGATGTGCGCAGCAGCGGAACCTCGTATTTTTCGCACAGCTCCAGCATGACAGGGTTAATTTCAAGCGAGGTCGTGTAGATAATAGCCACCGGCTTGCGAGAAAGGAAGGCCTCGATGCGCGAGCGCAGCTCGTTTTTGGTCATCGTATCCATGTAGGCATGCTCGCTGTTGCCTATTATCTGGATGCGGCCGGGCTCGAAATAGCCGAAAAACCCGCTGAGCGCAAGGCCCGGGCGGTTTACGTCCGAGCGCGTGACCTGCACTTCAATTTCGGGCGGCAAATAAATGACTTCAAGCTGAAATTCTTCGATTACTGATGACAGAGGGGCGGAATATTCAGAGTTGATGCTGTCCAAGGACATTTCCTCCATGATTTTTCTATTTTAACGTACTGTAAGGGGGTTTATATGTGGGAGACGGGCAAAGTTGAGCGGAGCCGGTGCAGCGAAATATTTTGCAGGGTCGCGCCACGTGCCGACACCTCTTCTGCGCCGTATTCAATGCGCTCGGCGTCTTTTGGCCCGCCGCCGACATAGTAGTGTCCGCACCCGGGCGTGTAAAGCTCCCAGCCGTTTCGGTCGAGTATAACCTGCACGCGCTGCCTGCCGGTAAAAGGCAGCGGAATCTCGGTGCCGCAGACGCGGACGGCGGCGTCCGGAGACTCGGCGGCTGCGTCAAACTCGGCGTAGTAGGCTGCCGCCTCCCCGTCTGTGAAAAGCCGCTCTATATCGCGGACGGGGGAGGCGCAAAGCGTGGGCACGCCGTCTATCGTGCGCAGCTCCAGCTCTGCGGGGAAGGTCATGGACATCGAAAACGGGCTGTCTACAAAGTTGTGCCATGTTGTGTTCCATGCAATGCGTACCCGGCGATAGCCCGGCAGACCCGAAAAGGTTTGTGCCGCATAACTTTCTCTGTCCCCCGCAAACAGGCGCTTTACCGGCCCGTCGGGTACAAAGCGCCCGTCCTTGATGTCTCCGGTAAAATAGCGGTCGGAAGCGCCGGAAAACACCCACTTTCGCTCGCGGCCGTCAAGCAGCATGGGGTAAAAGTCGGGGCACTCGGCATCGCCCGGAAGTGTCAGCCGCTGAAATTCCGACCAGTCGAGAAGGTTGTCCGAGCAGAGCAGTGCAAAGTCGCTGCCATCGAGATACAGCGCCATCACATATTTATCAAGCTCGTCGCACCAGACGACCTTGGGGTCGCGGTTGTCGCCGGCTATGTGTCCTACTATAGGGTTGTGCGGGTATTTTTTGAATGTTTTGCCGCCGTCATCTGAGTAGGCAAGACATTGTGTAAAGGGCTTGCCCGCTGCGGTGTAAAACAGCAGAATCGGTGGATACCCGCCTGTGCCGAGGCCGGAGACGTTGCGCTCGTCGACTATGGCGCTACCCGAAAACATTGTGCCCAGCCGGTCGGGAAACAGCACGTCGCCGTCGTATTGCCAGTGAAGAAGGTCGGACGATGTAGCATGTCCCCAGTGCATGTTGCCCCACTCGGTGCCGGCGGGATTGTGCTGGAAAAACATGTGCCAGGTGCCAAATGCATATACAAGGCCGTTGGGGTCGTTTGTCCAGCCGCGCGGTACCGAAAACCTTACCTGCGGGCGATACGGCTCTGTATATGTGTCCTCCGGCAGTTTGTCGGCGATGGAATACTCCGGCGTGCTGCCGTCGGCAAGAGTGACCGACAGCCCGTGATCCCCAAATTTTGAAATGTCTATGTATGCTGTATAGCGGGGCGCAGCCGGGTCATACTTGACATCAAGCTCATACGGCTCGGCGCCCGGAGCGCAGATGGAAATGCGCTGGATAGGTACGCTGTTGTTGACCGGTAAAAGCAAGTATCTGTGCGATGTTTTCATTGCGGCACTCCGTTTGAAAAATCATTGTTTCGTAAATAATTATAGACTAAAGGTGCTATGCTTTCAATACCGCGCAGCAAGTTCATAAATGGTTTACATGAAAGTTACAGAAAATACTTTTTTCATCAATCCTAAATGCGATATAATTCTATCAGCAACAATGTTTAAGGAGCCGAGAAAGTGGCAATTCATCGTAATACCATCCAGCGCGCACTGGTGCTGGATGCCGTACGGTCGCTGAAAAACCATCCGACGCCGGATATGGTGTGCGAGTATGTTCGCAGACACAGCCCGGCAGTCAGTCGAAGTACAGTTTATCGAAATTTAAATCTGTTGTGCCGAGAGGGACATTTGCAAAGAGTGCGAGTGCCCGACTCAGCCGACCATATCGACCACAGGTGCGACCCTCATTACCATGCGGTTTGCCGCAAGTGCGGATGTGTTTTCGATTTGGAGCTGGTAGAGGGCGGCAAGCTGACAGAGGATCCCAGCTGCCTTTGTGACTCGGTAACAGGTGAGGACTTTACGCTTGAAGGCTGCATTGTGCTCTTCAACGGGATTTGCGGCAGCTGTGCCGAAAGTGAAACCGAAGAGGCAGAACCCGATAAATAAGCAACATTACCAACAATCATTAAATTTATATATTTAAATAAATTTTTGCATAAAGGAGAGTAATATATGAGCACAGACGCAAAAAAACTGAAAGGTACAAGGACTGAAGCCAATCTGATGGCGGCGTTTGCGGGCGAGTCCCAGGCGCACGTCAAGTACACCTACTATGCTTCCCGCGCAAAGAAAGACGGCTATGTGCAGATTTCCAAATATTTCGAGGAAACTGCGCACAACGAGCGCGAGCACGCAAAGATTTGGTTCAAGCTGCTGCACGACGGTATCCAGCCGACCGATATTAACCTGCAGGATGCGGCAAACGGCGAGCACTATGAGTGGACCGACATGTATAAGAAATTCGCCGAGGAAGCTCGTGAAGAGGGCTTCAACGACATCGCCTACCTGTTCGAGGCGGTAGCGAAAATCGAAAAAGAGCATGAGGAGAGATACCTCAAACTGCTTGACAACATTAAAAATGACTGTGTATTCAAGCGCGAAGAAGAAGTCACATGGCAGTGTGCCAACTGTGGTCATCTCTTTGACGGCAAGGTAGCTCCCGAAGTCTGCCCTGTTTGCAAGCATCCGATTGACCACTTCCACATCAGAGTGATTGACTATTAATTTTTGATTTATTGAATATTTTTTAAAATGGCGTACCTCTGTTAAAAGCTCGTCGCCGCATTTTAGCGGCGGCGGGCTTTTTGCTTTTATGTTGACGTATTATGGCGTGCTGTGGTGCAGAATATAGAGATAAGAAGGCCTGATTATGTCGGCTGTGACCGAATTATCTGTAATATATTAAAAAATTAGACTTGAAATATCACCGGGCGGGTGTTACAATAAAATTGATTGGTTTCAGTAATTTTACGCAAGGAGATAAATTATGGCTCTTGTAACAACAAAAGAAATGTTTAAAAAGGCCTACGCCGGCGGCTATGCTATCGGCGCCTTTAATATCAATAACATGGAAATTACACAGGCAATAACCGAGGCCGCCGCGGAGCTGAAATCCCCGGTCATACTCCAGGTTTCCGCGGGAGCGCGCAAATATGCAAAGCCCGCATATCTTAAGGCGTTGGCCGAAGCCGCGATCGAAGATACCGGCATCGATGTTGCGCTGCATCTCGATCACGGCGCGGATTTCGAGATTTGCAAGGCCTGCGTCGACAGCGGATTCACTTCCGTTATGATAGACGGTTCACAATATAGCTTTGAAGAGAATGTTGCTCTGACCAAAAAGGTGGTCGAGTATGCGCATGCGCACGGCGTGGTTGTCGAAGGCGAGCTTGGCGTGCTGGCCGGCATCGAGGATGACGTCAAAGTTGATGAAAGCGAAGCAAAGTTTACCGACCCCGCCGAAGCCGAGCGATTTGTCGAGCTTACCGGTGTTGACTCGCTGGCGATTGCAATCGGCACCAGCCATGGCGCCTATAAGTTTAAATCAGAGCCCCAGTTGAGATTTGACATACTCGAGGAAATCGGTCGTCGTCTGCCCGGATTCCCGATAGTGCTTCACGGCGCTTCGTCTGTCGTTCCGGAATATGTAGAAGAAATAAATGCCTGCGGAGGCAAGCTCGAAGGCGCAATCGGCGTACCGGAGGAAATGCTGCGCAAGGCCGCCTCCATGGCTGTTTGCAAGATAAATATAGACTCGGACATCAGATTGGCGATGACCGCGGGCATTCGCCGCGTTCTCAGCAATCAGCCGGACGTATTCGATCCTCGCACATATCTGAGTGTCGGGCGCGAAGAAGTCAAGAAAATGGTCGCGCACAAAATCAAAAACGTGCTCGGTTCAGCCGGCACGCTTTAATATAACCATAAAAATAACGGGGGGCGCGGCTGCAAGCCGCTGTCCCCCGCTTAAAGCATAAATGTATGCGGAGAAATATATGAAAAAATGAAGCATGTCGAACATTTCCAGGTCAATTCCCACGACATGGACTTTAACGGAGTGGCATCAGCGTCTTCGATATTGCGATACCTGCAGGAAACCGCCAACCTTCAGCATTACAGAAACGGTCCAACTACCGACGAGTTGCGCCGGCAGCACAAAGCTTTTATTGTCAGCAAGCTGACCCTCAATATATACAGGCCGCTTTACTCGTTTGATGAGATAACAGTCGAGTCATGGCTGTGCAAAACAAGGGCGATGAGTTTTCTGCGCTGCGGACGAGTCTTACGCGACGGCCAGCCCGTCGCCGAGCTGACATCCCAGTGGGCGCTTGTAGATACAAGAAATCACAAGCTGCTGCGCGCCGACGATATAAAACTCGGGTTCGGCTATGACGAGCCGCTCGAAATGGAGCTTCCGCCCCGAATTTTGATCCCGCAAAACATTGTGCTTGCGCTTGCGGGTGAACATACGGTTTCTTATGCCGAAGTTGATGTAAACAAACACATGAACAACACCCGCTACCTTGACTTGTTCTGCAGTTATATACCCTCTATGGAGGGCAAGACAGTGGTTTCGGCTACGATATTCTACCAGTCGGAAGCCCCGCTCGGAGAAGTTATCAGGGTTTATCGGAGCTGCAACGAGCTGGACGATATATATAGTTTCCGCACGCTGCGGGCGGGCGGGGCGGTAAATGCCGAAGCCGTTATCAGGCTGGACGATTTGGACACTGTGTAGTGAAAGCGGAAATATCGCATGCACCCGGGCGTTTTGCGGCACTTTTGGCGCGAATGCTGGTGCTTGAGCTCGAGCGCGCAGGCGTCTCGGTTACAGAGACGGGTGGCAACACGCCGGCGGCTGAAGTATATATATATGTGGACGAGGAAGGTAGTACCGAGCTGAGCAGGCTGATGCCTGCCGATGCCGCAGCACCCAGGCAGCCTGTCTGCTTATATAGGTATCCCTTTAAAGTTGCAGACTTTATACAGGCTGTTTTATACGGAGCTGCGGAGAGGGAAAGCAAAATCGCCGGGAAGGCAGAAACCGAGCCGCCGCGGGAGGGCGAGCCGCTTGTTTTGGCTGATGGCAGCGGGCGGCGTGTGATTATAGACGGCATTGAAATCCCGCTTACCGAGCGCGAGTACAGACTGTTTTTCTATTTATATGAGCGCAGGGGCAGGACTGTCAGTCGGCTTGAGCTGCTTGAAAATGTTTGGGACGGTGAAGTGGGCTTTGAAACCAACGTCGTGGAAGTGTATATAAGCTACCTGCGAAATAAATTGGAAGGTGCGACGGGAAAACGCCTTATTTTAACTCGTCGCGGCAAGGGATACGAGTTTCGCTCTGGCGAAAACCACAACACAAACAAAAACAAACCCGATTGAAAGGACAATGCCGGAGCAGGCACGATATAGCTTGCGCCGGCGCACGGTGCGGATATGGCAAATGTAAAGAAATTTACCTGTATTGTTTGCCCTGTGGGGTGCGAGCTGACGGCAACGCTTTCGGACGACGGGAAATCGGTTGCAAACGTCGAGGGCAACTCCTGCAAACGCGGGATAACTTATGCGGTCGAAGAGTTGACGGCGCCAAAACGGACGTTGACCTCGACAGTGCGCATAGTCGGCGCCGACGATAAGCTGCTCCCGGTGCGTACCGACCGCCCGATCCCCAAAGGTGCGCTGTTTGATGCGATGAAAATTATAAGAACCGTCACCGTCAAGGCTCCGGTGAAAATTGGAGACGTGCTGGTGCCGGATTTTATCGAGTCGGGTACAAATCTTATCGCGACAAAATCGGTAGACACTGCCGCAAAATAATAACGGATGACGGGGAAATATGCAAAAATGCTCCCGTTTCGGGAGCATTTTTGCGCCGAAGCCAAACAAGGCTTGCCGGAAATATGAGTTTTTGACGCCTATTACGGCGGCGAGCCGGTTTACTGTGCAGTATCGCGGGCAACGCTCGCAGCGACTATGCGATTTAACTGTTATCTTTTCCGTTTCGCTTGATTGCATAGTCGAAAAGCAAGGCTCCGCCAACGAGCAGCGTCAGGCTCATCATGGCGTGTTCCAAAAGCTGTTTGCCTATGTTCATAATTATGTAATAACTACCGCTTTCGGCGCCAAGTAAATAGTAAACAGTATATATCAATGCAGCTAAAACAAACGGTAACCCTAATTGTAGTATTCGCAACGATTTTTTGTCAATATGTAGACGTATCGGTTTCACTAAAATAACTCCTTCAATTTTGTTGAAATCTCTATTTATGAATTTATATTTATTGTAACATAAATATTTATAAAATCAACCCCGATTTTATGCCCTTTTAGGGTAAAATTATCAAACATTATGAATATTAATAAGAAAAACGACAAAAATAGTCAAAGTGTGACACAGTTTTGTGACCGTGTGCCGAGTGTGCCGGATATATTGTGGTTAATTTAATCTTATTTATAAGAAATAAATAAAACAATGTCAAAAAAATGTGATATTGTCTATAATTGTGTCGAATGTTGTCTACAATATCATGTTTACATAATTGTGTTAATATGGTATAATTTTAAACAAGATTTAATCTGACGAATGCAATTTATTTGTATACTCGGCATTAAATCTTTACTTTATATTCATGGGGGCTATTGTTATGTTACATCATCGTGATGTTACGGTGAATGCAGAAATCGATGCGATATACCGCGTGATACGTGACCCTGTCGAGATGTTTCTCGAGTACAGGCTCATAGCGTTGGACACCCCGAAAGCGTCGGCGCCGATTTCCGAGCGCGAGTTTTACGATGAACTTGGCGCGGAATTGGGACTGCGATATTGCATTCTGATAATTTGCATTGACAGATACGGCGGTACGGAAACAAAGTTCCTTTATGACGTATCGCGCGACCGTACCATCGCCCAAGAGCTGCTTCGGATCCTCTGCGAAGGTGCTGTGACTCCCTGTACGGCTTCATACATACTGGAAGATTTGCTTTGACAGCTTTGCGAAAATATTGTATAATATATAAAACTGCCGGTGAAAGTCAGCCGGCATTGTTTTTTGACTTTGAAAAGGTCAAATTATGCATTAAACAGAAAATAAAAATGAAAAAAGGTATTTTTGATTTTTCAGCGTATATTATAAGTACAGTCCTAAATATGCGAGGGAGGTATTTTCGGGGGTATGACAGCGCGGGAAATGATATATCTGCGCGAACGTGAAATGCTTGCCGAAAACGCAACTTTTACCCAAAACACAAAAGGCAGGCTTGTCCCAATTGTTGAGGACGATTTGCGCAGCGAATTTCAGCGCGACAGAGACAGGATTATCCATTCAAAAGCGTTCAGGCGCCTCATGCACAAAACGCAGGTTTTTCTCTCGCCCGAAGTCGACCATTACCGCACGCGGCTGACGCACACGCTCGAGGTGATGCAAATAGCACGCACCATAGCGCGGGCACTGCGGCTTAACGAGGATTTGTGCGAGGCGATAGCGCTCGGCCACGACCTCGGGCATACGCCGTTCGGACATGCCGGCGAGCGCGTGCTCCAGCGGTGTTTCGACCCTGATTATACTCACTACAAGCAAAGCCTGAGGGTTGTGGATTTTCTCGAGCGGCTTAATCTCACGCACGAGGTGCGCGACGGCATACTTTGCCATACGACCGGAGGCGCCGAGACACTTGAAGGGCGCATAATATGGTATGCCGACCGCATTGCATATATAAATCACGACATAGACGACGCATGCCGTGCGGGGATTCTTTCTCCGGACTCGATACCCGAAAAAGTACGCCGGGTGCTCGGCAACACTCACAGTGAGCGTATCGGCACGATGGTGAAAAGCATCGTGGAGGAAAGCCCTCGCTGCGGTGATATTGTGATGGGGGACGAGGTCGGCGAGGCGACAAAACAGCTGCACGAGTTTTTGTACGAAAACGTTTATTTTAACCCCATCGCAAAGGGCGAGGAGGGTAAGGCGGAGGCGATGCTTGAAACCCTTTACGATTATTTTGTGCGCCATCCCGAAAAAATGCCTTCCGAATATATTGAAATTGCCGAAAAAGAAGGCGTGCCGCGTGCCGCCGCAGACTACATATCGGGTATGACCGACCGGTATGCAATCAACCAGTATAAGCGGCTTTTTATACCGGAACCTTTCAGAGGCTGATAAGCATTGATACCAAGTGAAATTATCGAAGAAATTAAATTTAGATGTGACATTGTTGACGTAATCTCGGGCTATGTGACGCTCAAGCGCTCGGGCTCGGGCATGGTTGGCTTGTGCCCTTTTCATAGCGAGAAAACGCCGTCGTTTCATGTCACGCCCGAACGGGGTTTCTTTTATTGTTTCGGCTGCGGTGTTGGCGGCGACGTGATAACATTCATACGCAAAATAGAAAACCTCGACTATGTGGGCGCGGTGGAGCTGCTTGCCAAACGCGCGGGTATAGCGATACCGGAACAAGCCAGACCTGACCAGGCGCCTTCCGGTGTCAAAAAAACACGCATAGTGGAAATAAACCGCGAAGCGGCGCGATTTTTCCACGCGCAGCTTTTGAATTCGCCCGAAGCGAAAGATTACCTTGCACAGCGCGGGCTGACGATGCCGATTATAAAGCATTTCGGGCTGGGCTATGCGCCCGACAGTTTTAATGCCATGCAGCTGCACCTCACCGGTCTCGGCTATACGGTAGAGGAGCTGACCGCCGCTTTTCTGTGCGGAATATCTGCCAAAACCGGCCGGCCCTATGACTATTTCAGAGGGCGGATAATCTTTCCTATAATCGATGTCAGCGGCGACGTTGTCGCGTTCGGAGGCAGGGCGCTCGGCGACGGCATGCCGAAATATCTCAACTCCTCGGACACGCCCGCATTTAAAAAGAGCCGAACCCTTTTCGCGCTCAACTTCGCGCGCCACAGCTGTGCGGAGCGATTGATATTGTGCGAAGGTTACATGGATGTTATAGCGCTTCATGCCGCGGGCTTTACAAACGCCGTCGCTACACTGGGCACGGCGCTTACAGAAGAACAGGCGCGAATCATGAAACGCTACACAAAACAGGTGGTAATAACATACGACAGCGACCGGGCGGGTCAAAACGCCGCGGACAAGGCAATCCGCCTGCTCGAGGCGACGGGACTTGACACAAAAGTGCTTACCGTCACCGGCGCAAAAGACCCCGATGAATACATAAAAAAATACGGCGCGGCGGCGTTCGGCAGACTGCTCGAAGGCAGCCGCAGCCGGTTTGAATTCAAGCTCGATACGATAACGGAAAAGTATAAAATCGGCCCCGGCGGGGAGGCGGACGACGAAAGCAAGATAAAAGCAATAGGAGAGGTCGTCGATTTGCTTGCGGAGCTTTCCTCCAAAACCGAGTGCGAGATATGCACGCGCCGCGCGGCAGAACGGCTGGATGTCAGTGCCGAAAACTTGGCGCGCGACGTCGAAGTAAAGCGTAGAAAGCTGTATTCCGCAGCAAAAAGAGCGCAGAGGAGGCAAAGCCTGCGTCTTGCCGAAGGGTATGGCGACAGGGTAAATCCCGACCGGCGCCTGTTTATGCAGGAGGCTGCCGCAGAGGAGGCCATACTCGGCATACTTTTGCTTTATCCCGAGCTTATACCCCAAGCGCTGGAGATAATCGGGCCGGACGAGTTCCGCACGGCGCTCAACCGCAAAATATACGAGGCGATAGCCGGCGCGAGCGACGGTTTTTCGCTTTCGACCCTGGGACAAATTCTCTCGGAAGAAGAGATGGGGCGTGCGGTATCATATATGGCAGAGCGCGAGCGGCTGACGAAAAACGACCTTGAAGTGATCGAAGACTGCGCGAAGACGCTGCGCAACTCGCCGGCGCTGCCCACAGCGGCCGCTCATGACAGCGATGTGCCCGATCCTGACGATATAGCGGCGCTGATTGCCAAACGCAGAGCAGGCGAGCAATCCTAAAATACGCCTGTTTGTTACATTTGCACATAATTTTAGTATAAATATTCAAATTCATAGCATAATATCCCCTGACGGAGGCATCATACATATTATGGGAAATAAAAGCAATATGAAACTTGACATGCGCGAGCTGATCGAACGCGGGAAAGCAAAAGGCTCGCTTTCGAACAGCGAAATAATGGAAGCGCTCGAGGATGTCGACTATGACATCGAACAAATAGAACATCTTTATGAGCAGCTCGGCAATCTCGGTATAGGCATAACGGGCTATCTCGACACGCCCGAATTTGAGGAAATAGAAAGCGAGATCGAGCGCTATGAGTCAGCGGAGGAAATGGAGAAGATGCTTGCGCAAGAGGGTCTTGCGATTGACGACCCCGTGCGCATGTATCTTAAGGAAATAGGCAAAGTGCCGCTTCTTGATGCCGACAAAGAACTCGAACTTGCAAAGAAAATGTCCGAAGGCGACGAAAAGGCAAAGCAAAAGCTCGTGGAGTCCAACCTTCGCCTTGTGGTAAGTATCGCAAAACGCTATGTCGGCAGAGGCATGTTTTTCCTTGACCTTATTCAGGAAGGAAACCTCGGCTTGATGAAAGCGGTTGAAAAGTTTGACTACCGCAAAGGCTATAAATTCTCCACCTATGCAACCTGGTGGATTCGACAGGCCATCACCCGCGCCATCGCCGACCAGGCAAGGACAATACGCATCCCGGTTCACATGGTTGAAACCATCCACAAAGTAACCCGCGTGCAGCGCAGGCTTCTGCAGGAGCTGGGGCGCGAGGCGACACCGGAGGAGATAGGCGAGGCACTCGGCATGACACCCGAAAAGGTTCGCGAGATAATGAAAATATCGCAGGACCCGGTGTCGCTGGAAATGCCCATCGGTGAGGAAGAGGACAGCCATCTCGGCGACTTTATACAGGACAACGACTCGCCGGCGCCGGCCGAAGTAGCCTCGTACACGCTGCTTCGCGAGCAGCTTTGCGAGGTGCTGAAAACCCTCACCCCGCGTGAAGAGCAGGTGCTCAAGCTGCGTTTCGGTCTCGACGACGGCCGCACGCGCACGCTGGAGGAGGTTGGCCGCGTGTTCAACATCACCCGCGAGCGTATTCGCCAGATAGAGGCCAAAGCGCTGCGCAAGCTGCGCCATCCCAGCCGTTCAAAGCGGCTCAAAGACTATCTTGACTGACCGGACAAGCCCGGACAGCGGCACCGAAAAGACAGTTTTGTAAAAACATGTGCTTTTTGCGCCGTGCGCTTTTCTGTTCGGCTTTGTTAAGTTGATAAATAACTACAAATAACGTTTGTAATTGTTGTATAATTATCAGCTCCCGCGATTGTGAAACACGCACAACGAAAACACCACAACTTACAACGCGGGCATTAATTTATTGTGAGTGGTGCACAAAGAATGAAGCCGGCTCGCCCCACAAGGTGTAAAATCTTGCTTGTCATGTGACAAAAAAGACAGGCTTTGGCTTAAAATATCCTTGACATATCGTTTATTTTGGTGTAAAATATAATTCAATTCTAAGAGAAATTCTTATTCCTATTGTATAATTGTTTGGGAGGTTGTTTCATGAGGAAGAGATGGGTCTCAATCGTGTTGGCGCTCTTGCTGACACTTCCGACCCTGCTTGCGGGCTGTGCCTTGAGGAACGATGCCACGGTCGAGACCGCAGAAGAAGACACCACCGGTCAGGCAAGGCCCATGACCATAACTTTGTATGCGATAACCGGCGAGAGCACCACCGAAGAAGCGGTGCAAGCCGTCCAGGATGCTTTAAACGAGGTTACCGAAAACCAGTTTAATACGCATGTAGAGCTGAGGCTGTATACCGAGGACGAGTATTACAGCGTCATTGAACAGGAATTCGAAGCCCTCATTAAGAGGATGGAAGAAGAAGAGGAAGAAGCAAAGCGCGCCAAAGAAGAGGCACGCAGCTTGAAGGCAGCCGGTATTACCACAACGGCTCCCGAAACCGAAGAGGAAACCACCGAGGAGACCGAAGAGACCGTTATTAACGAGTTCGGCCGCGCGGTGACGAAATTCCCCGAACCCAAAGATAACCAGGTCGACATTTTCCTTGTCCGCGGACTCGACAAGCTGGGCGAGTACATGGATAAGGGCTATCTTGCCGACCTTGCACCTTCGCTCGGCACCGCGGGTAAAGGTCTTGACAAATACATAAATCCGGCGCTGCTGTCTGCGGTGACATTTGACGCCGGCGTCATGGCTATCCCCAACAACCGCATGATAGGTGAATATACCTACATGCTGATTAACAAGGAGCTGTGCGACAAGTATTATTACGATCCCGACGATATGACCACCCTCGCGAAGATAGCAGACTTTCTCGAGGATGTCAAAAAATACGAGCCTGACTACATACCGCTCTACGGTGTGCCTTTCCCGCTCACCGATTATATAGTGCCCGAGATGGAAGGCTCGCTCGTCGGCGGATATGTAACCAACGTAACGGCTCAGTCTGCACTTCTGACGCCCAAAAACCTGCTTGGTACCGCCGCCTACACTCTCCTCCTCAATCAGGTAAACGACTTTACCGCTGCAGGTTATCTCACTCCCAGCAATTACGAGTTTAACCCCAAAGCCGCAGTCCAGCTTGTTAAAGGCGGGTATGCGCTGCGCGAGCAGTACGAGGACGACTACTATGTAAATGTTTACTGCTATCCCAGAGGCACCAACGCCAACATGTATGAAAGCATGTACTGCGTAAGCGCCTATGCAGCGAACGTCGACCGCTGTGTAGAGGTTATCGCCCTGCTGACCAAGAACGAGATGGTGCGCAACCTGTTCCAGTATGGCGTTGAGAGACTGCATTATGAAATCGATGACGACACCGATCTTGTGATAAGGCTCAACGACGAATATTCGATGAACATGTACGATACGGGCAACCAGTTCATTCTCTGGCCCAGTGCCGACATGGACGAATCCATGCTTGAGCTTGCCGAAAACAGATGGCAAAATGCCAAGAACCAGAACCTTGAGCTTGTTGTAAGCCCGTACGTCGGATTCATTCTTAAATATATCGATCAGGAATACCTTGAAAAGAAAGCGGCCTCGAGCGCCGGCGCCGATGGTGCACCTGCCCAGATAACCTACAATTATATGTTCACCAAGGATATAATTGACGGTGTAATTGAGGCAAGCAAGGAAATCCAGGAGAAAATCGACAACTTCAAAGAATACGTCGATCCCGAGACCGGCGAGACAGTCACATTTTCGGATTATATCAAGCTCCTGAAGATGGAACTCGATGCTTACATCGCTGTTTCCGAATTCTCCGACCAGGATAACTCCGACTCGCCCGTATCTCAGTATATCGACTGGCAGGCATCCAAGTATCCGCCTGAGGCCTAATGAGTTGAACCAAGTTATATAATAAACAGTACATCCGCCCGCCGCAAACGGGCGGATGTATGTAATTTAAGGGAAGGTGAAACCGGTGAAGCTTGATTTTTACATGCCTGCAAGGCTCATAACCGGTGAAAACAGCGTTGTACGCAACGCCGGCTTATTTGCTTTGGGTAAAAAATGTATTATTGTAACGGGCAAACGGTCTGCGAAGGCGAGCGGAGCGCTGGACGATGTGCTCTCTACGCTCGACTCCGTCGGCTGCGAGCATGTGCTGTTCGATAAAATAGGCGAAAACCCGCTGATTTCGACTTGTGCGGAGGGCGGTCGGCTTGCCGCGGAGTTCGGCGCCGAGTTTGTTGTCGGAATTGGCGGCGGCTCGCCGCTTGATGCCGCGAAAGCCGTTGCCGCATTTGCGGCAAACGACGGCATACAGCCGCTTGAGCTGTATAATGTATCGACGCTCAAGCCGTCCCTGCCGCTCATCGGGATTCCCACCACCGCCGGTACGGGAAGCGAGGTTAACCCCTATTCGGTGCTAACGCTCGACGGTGCGGGCAAAAAGAAGACTTTTAACAGCCCGCATTCGTATTTCAAATACGCTTTTGTCGACCCGAAATATACCCGCTCCCTCGGCCGTGAGTACACGGTCAGCACCGCGCTCGACGCGTTTTGCCATTGCATCGAGTCGTATCTGTCGCCGAAATCGACCGACATATCGCGCATGTTCGCCGCATTCGGTGCCGGGCACATTTGGCGCGTGTTGGTGGAGGGAGAGCTGGCAGAGGGCGAGCCGGACGCGGGCGGATTTACCTACGCTCAGCGTGAGGCACTGGCTTATGCCGCGACCGCCGGCGGAGTTGCGATAAACACGACCGGCACAGGTTTCCCCCATCCGCTGGGATACAATCTCACGCTCGACCGAGGCACCCCGCACGGCAAGGCTTGCGCGGCGTTTACGGGAGCCTATATAAAGTATAACAGCCGCACGCCTGAAGGCGAGCGACTACTTTCCGAGTTTGCGCATGCTATAGGAGCGAGTGCAGGTGAGATAGCCGAGGTCATACCGAAACTTGCGGCTGTAGACCTCAATCTCGATGACGAAACGATAAAAAGATACGTCGAAAAGGTAAAGGACGCCTCAAACTATGCAAACTCGCCGTATAAAATCAGCGAAGAGGAGATGGCGGAAATTTACTCGGAGCTTTTCGGCAAGTAAGCGCATAAATCCATAAATCCACAGCGGGTTATGGAGCAGCCTATAGCTTGTTAAAAGCCGGCAGGTCACACCTGCCGGCTGCAATATTTGTATTAGAACTTTAGCATTACCTTTACTCCGCTTGGCGAGTTTGCAGTTCGCGACAGACAATAGATGTGCTTTCGCCAAACTCGCATTTAATCGGCACATCGTGCGTTTTGTGCCGGCGCAAGGACTTTGCAGAGTATGCAAAGGTGCCGGATATTGCAGACTTTTGGCGAGCAAAGTCAGCAGGACGACGCACTCTGCGAAAAATCGCCAGCTCATAAACGCCGGAAAAGGCAAGTAATACGAAATTTTAACGCCATCGGGTAAATGTTAACAGCGCTTTGGTTGACACAGTAAACTGTGGCGTACTATAATAGTTTGCAGCAAGCGGCGAGCATGCTGTAAAGCGGCATCGAGTCAGCCGTGCGACGGAATAACGTCGCGCGTTTGATTTATAATAAACACAGCAACGTGACGAAAAACATAGAGGAGAATCACAACCGTGCGGCAATCGTTTTTGTGCACGGACAGGAGGCAAAAATGCGAATAATCACCGGCTCGGCGCGGGGAACGCGCCTTGAGACACTTGACGGCGAGGATACTCGTCCGACACCCGAACGTGTTAAAGAAGCAATTTTCAGCATGATACAGTTTGAAATAGAAGGCAGGCGCGTTTTCGATATATTTGCGGGTACAGGACAGCTCGGGCTTGAAGCGCTTTCGAGAGGCGCCGCGGCGGCACTGCTTTGCGACAACAGAAGAGATGCGACCGAAATTATAAAACGCAACGCGAGGCGGACTAATCTGTACGACCGCTGCCGTGTCATGTGCAGCGACGCATATACGCTCGTTCGTTCGCTTTCCGGCAGAGAGCAGTTTAACATCTTCTTTGTCGACCCGCCGTATACGGATAAAAGCATCGGTACAATTGTAAGCAGCCTGCACCGATACAATCTATGTGCACCCGGCGCCGTTGTGATAGCCGAGTCCGACCAGCGCGAACCGCTTGAAATTGAAGGATTTGAAGTACGCAGGCATAACCGCTATGGGCGTGTGTATATAACCGTTTACGATTACAAAGGTACCGAGGAGGCGGGCGAACAGTGAAGTGCATAGTGCCCGGCAGCTATGATCCGGTGACGGTCGGTCACCTTGATATAATTGCCCGTGCCGCCCAAATTTTCGACGAGGTATGGGCGGTAGTGTTCGCAAACAGCGACAAGCGCACCGCCTTCAGTGGCGAGACAAGGCTTAAAATGCTTGCCGCGGCGTGCGTGGAGCTGCCGAATGTCAAAGCCGCCGTATCGGAGGGCATGCTCGTCGACTTTATGCGCGAAAATGAAATCAAATACATCGTCAAAGGTGTGCGTGACAGCAGCGATTTCGATTACGAGTACAAAATGGCAAACATCAACCACGCATTTTATGCAGAAGCCGAAACGGTTTTTTTGCCTTCTCGCCCCGAGCTTCAGCACATCAGCTCGACGGTAGTACGCGAGCTGATAAAATATGGCAAGCCGCTCGACGGTTATGTGCCTGCCCCTGCTATAAAGGTGCTGAAAACCGAAAATACAGGTGTAGTTTGATGAAAGAAAAGCTCGCGATTGACCTGCTTCCACTATTATGAAAATTGTCACAGGATGGAAAACGCAGGAAATCGAAATATTGCAGTATGTGTCGAATGTTTGTTCTTTATACTCAGGATTACGGCGAAAATGTGTTCTTTTCGCCGTAATTTTTTTATGTTTTTATCAATATTTTTTAAATTTTAGTATTGCAATTCGCGGGGATATGCCTTATAATAGTATGCAAGTGGAGCAAAGTGTCACAAAGTGGGGAACTTGGGGGCAATAAATCGAATCGTGCCCCGAGAAAATATTTTTTCGCATAGCAACACCGCTCGGCAAAGATGTCCGTACGGTGATATTTGCGTCTTTGCGCGTGTTTACTGCTTATGATTGAAATGGGGGGGCGAGGGCCGGTGTTTTTGGGCGAGTATTCTCATACGCTGGATTCGAAAAACCGGCTTACGCTGCCTTCGCGGATGCGCGAAGAAATGGGCGACCGCGCGGTGCTGGTAAAAAGCATAGACAGATGCGTTTCGGTTTATAATACCGATGCATGGGCGGCTTATACGGCTAAGCTTGAGGCGCTGCCCGCAACCGAAGCGCGGGTTCTCAAACGCTTTATATATTCATCGGCATACGAGGCAGAGCTCGACTCGCAGGGCAGGATACTCATACCCGCGAGTTTGTGCCAGTATGCAGGTCTGGAGAAAAACATCAAAATTATCGGCGCCGGCGACCATGTCGAACTTTGGAACGAGTCGCTTTGGGAGGAGAACTTGCAGGCGACCGATACCGCGGCTATGGAAACTCTTATGATAAAGCTTGGCTTCTAAGAGGTGTAGAAATGAACACAACGGTAAACCTCCCACCGCTTCATGCATTGGACTTAACACGAAATGTGGGCTCGCGGTGGATATATGCCGCATTTTATGAAGATTATACGATGGATTACACTCACAAACCGGTAATGGCCGAAGAATGTATCGCCGGGCTTGACATCAACCCCAACGGTATTTACGTCGATTGTACCGTCGGCGGCGGCGGACATGCCGCGCTGATAGTTGAAAAGCTGGACGAGGGGCGACTTATTGCGCTCGACCGCGACCGCGACGCAATCGAGGCCGCGTCGCGCAGGCTGCAGGCATACAGCGATAAAGTTATTTTTATAAACAGCAATTTCAGCGAAATAAAACATATACTCGGGGGAGTGCG
This sequence comes from Clostridiales bacterium UBA3953, assembly GCA_002385415.1. Classification (GTDB taxonomy): domain Bacteria; phylum Bacillota; class Clostridia; order Oscillospirales; family CAG-272; genus DTU078. Next base: position 15,092 of record DGDL01000089.1, on the reverse strand, counting down.
CCCGAGCGGAGCGCTCATAGACCTCGGTATTTCGTCTTATCAGATTGACAATCCCGAGCGCGGATTTTCTTACATGAAAGACGCGCCGCTCGACATGCGCATGGACCAGCGCCAGGCTTTGACGGCTTATGACGTTGTAAACGGCTATTCGCAGGAGCGGCTTGCAAAGATAATCCGCGAGTACGGCGAAGAGCGTTATGCGGACAGAATCGCACGCCGCATTGTCGCCGCACGCCAAAAAGCGCCTGTCCGCACGACACTTGAGCTAGCCTCGCTAATCGAGGCTGCGGTGCCCAGCCTGCCAAAAGGTAACTACCGCGCAAGATATGGCCATCAGCCTTCCTACTCGCATCCGGCGAAACGCACGTTCCAGGCCATAAGAATCGAGGTCAACGGCGAGCTGGATGTAATCGAGCCGACTATCCGCGATCTTGTCGACGTTCTGCTGCCGGGCGGGCGTCTTGCTGTTATCACTTTCCATTCGCTTGAGGACAGGATAGTAAAACAAACGTTTGCACAGCTTCAAAAGGGCTGTATTTGCCCGCCGGATTTTCCGGTTTGCGTTTGCGGCAAAAAACCGCAAATCGAGATTTTAACCAAAAAGCCTGTCACGCCTCGTCGTGAAGAGCTTGAGGACAATCCCAGATCGCACAGCGCCAAACTGAGAGTTGTAAAAAAACTGTGAACGCCACGGCGGATATTTAAATATTAATAATTGTTTGGTATAATGTTATGGAAAAGTGGACGGTCGGTTTTAAATCTGCTTATAATTCGGACAAGCATAAAAACACCGGTTTCGCAGCATCTGATGCCGCCGGGCGAAAAGCCATCCGCGGAGGTGACCGCGGATGATAGAAAAAAGACAGGGGGAAAAGCGCTTGACATACGATACCTCGTATCATAACGATACATCGTATCGTGCCGGCGACGGCGGTGTCATGTACAGCATACGCGGCAACATGTCACCCTCCGGCTCGGCTGCGGTGCGCGACTTTGCGACCGCGGGCGCAGCAGGCCGCAGGATATCCGGCGCTTCGCGTTTTACAAGCGGCTATGCCGACAGGCGCTATGGCGCCGGCGTTTCGGCAGACGCTGCCGGCCGCGCCAGACGTGGAAGCAGAGCGGGCGAAGCGACGGGCGAGCTGCGCAGGCGCAGAAACGTGTCGCGTGCCCCTGACATGTCACGTCCGAGGGCTCGCAGGGCGGCGCCTTCGGTATCGCTCGGCAACCTAAAGAAAACCGCAACGGCCGTCAAAACAAAGACCGCGGAGCCGCGTATACATACCATACCGCAAATTGAGCGCAAGCCGTTTCCGATTGCATTTATTTTCACCGCTCTTATGTGCTCGCTGTTGTTTATGTATATGATTTATAACATCGTGCGCATAAACGAGTATACAATTGACATCGCGAAACTGAAAAGTCGTCTCAGCGAGCTGACCGCGCAGCAAAACGAGCTTACGCTCAAGCTTGAAAAGAAAAACGACCTTGTTGAAATCGAGCGCATCGCTACCCAGGAATACGGTATGGTAAAGCGCGACAAGGTGGCAAAGCAATATGTCAACGTCGGTGACGGCGACGTTATAGAGGTAGAGACAAGCGACGAAAGCGATACTGTGGCAGACGGCCTGTCCTCGCTGATGAGCGCGATTTCCTCCAACTTCGGCGATATTTTGGATTGACAGACTGTACTTTTTGAAAAAATCCCGGCAAAAGCGAGGATTCTTTGACTGCCGGACGGCAGATGCCGGCTGCAGCGGCAAGACAAGCTTGCCACATACACATATACATATAATTGCAGCCACAGAAATAAGTATATAATGCGTTTTAATTTGAGGGCGGAGCGACGGTGTATTTACGGCTCTTTGCTCTCAAATTGTCATTTTAAGCAGACTTTCGTCTTAAAACGACTCCTGTGGTTTAGATTCGGCATAAATAAACGCATGCCGAGTTTTTTGGTTATAAAATTACCGTTTGACTGGGGGTAGGCGCTATTAAACCGCCAATTGAAAACGGCAAAGGCATGGGAAAACGAAGTGATGCTTTGCCTTATGCAGGCTCGATGTCGCCTTCCGCTACAATGCGCGGAGTGCGGGGAATAAACAGGAGAATCGCGATGCGCGCGACGGCAATCGGGCTTGTGTGTATTGTGGCGTGGTCGCTTATTATAATGCGGCTGTTTGACCTGCAGATAGTCAACTACGACAAGTATCAGGCAAAAGTGCTGGATAACATACAGCGCGAAACAACGCTGACGGCAAAACGCGGCATAATCTATGACAGGAACATGGTACAGCTTGCGACAAACTACACAGTGTACCGCGTGTTTATCTCGCCGCGTGATATAGAAGATGACGCGCAGGCAAGGCTTATAGCGACAGGGCTTTCCGAAATACTCGGCGCCGACTATAACGAAGTTATCGATCGTGCCGGACGCAAAAACCGCGCCGACGAAACCATCAAGAAGAACGTATCCGAGGAAGACGCCGACCGTGTGCTTGAATTTATAGCCGAGCACAAGCTCGACAAGCAAATACACCTGGAGGCCTCGACCTCGCGTTATTATCCGTATAACACGCTTGCGGCGCATGTTATCGGCCTTGTCGGAACCGACGGGGGGCTGCTCGGGCTTGAACTTGAGTATAACGACTATCTTTCGGGCACGTCGGGCCGCTATCTAACTGCACGCAATGCAAGCGGTCTCAGCATGCCATACAAATATGACACCTACATAGACGCGTCCAACGGCGCAAACCTCGTCACCACCATCGACCTCACGCTGCAGAGCATGCTCGAAAAGGAGCTTGAAAAGACCTACTACGACTCAAAGCCGCTAAACCGTGTTACAGGGGTCGTGATGAATCCCAAAACCGGCGCAATTCTCGCGATGGGGACCTACCCGTCATTTGATCTCAACGAGCCATATAAGTTGACCGAGGAGTTTCAGATTAAGCTGGACGAAAGCGGATACGAACCCGGGTCAACCGAGTATAAATCGCTTTACAACACGCTTCTTTACTCGATGTGGAAGAACAAAGCGGTGTCTGAGCTGTATGAGCCGGGCTCAACCTTCAAAATTATAACGGCGTCATCGGCGCTTGAGGAAAATGTCGTAAAGATCACGGACCGATTTAGCTGTTCGGGTTCGCACTTTGTCGAAGGTTACAGAAGGCCCATTCACTGCTGGCGGCGCATCGGGCACGGATCGCTCACGTTCGAGGAGGGCTTGCAGCATTCATGCAACCCGGCGCTGATGCAGATAGCCGCGAGGCTCGGCAGAGATAAATTTTACGATTATTTCAAAGCATTCGGTTTCACCGAAAAAACGGGCATAGACCTGCCCGGTGAAGCAAACTCGTATTACCATGCCTTCAGCGGTTTCAATCAGGTCGAGCTTGCGGTGTATTCGTTCGGCCAGACCTTTAAGGTAACGCCTCTCATGCTGCTTACGGGCATCAGTGCGGTCGCAAACGGCGGCTATCTCGTAACCCCCTATGTTGTCGAAAAGCTTATAGACGACGATGGTAACGTGCTGATGTCGCGCGAGACTCAAGTCAAGCGTCAGGTTATAAGCGAAACCACCGCCCAAGAGCTTGCAGGAATACTCGAGCGCGGTGTGTCCGGCAACGGCGGCGCAAAGAACGCGTATGTAGCGGGCTACACTGTCGCGGCGAAGACCGGCACGTCCGAGGTGCGCGACGTGCTCAACGAAAGCGGCGACTCCTATCTGCGCGTCGGCTCTTGTGTGGCTTATGCACCTGCCGAAGACCCGCAGATAGCGGTGCTTATAGTCGTCGACCAACCGCAGAGCGAAAGCGTATACGGCAGTGTCGTCGCGGCGCCCTATGTATCCTCCTTCCTCAACGAAGCGCTGCCCTATCTGGGCGTGGAGCGCAACTATTCCGAGGAGGACCTTGCGCGCATTGCAGTCACGGTGGGCGACTATGTGGGCAAGAAGGTGTCGGAAGCAAGGTCCAAAATCAACTTGCTCGGGCTTGGAGTTGAAGTCAGAGGCGACGGAGACATCGTCACCTATCAGATGCCGGCTTATGGCGAGGCGATAAACAAGGATACGGGCAAAGTTATCCTCTACTGCGGCAACGAGTCCCCCGCGTCGAGTGTAACGGTGCCGAATGTCGTCGGCATGAACGCAACCAACTGCAACCGTACATTAATGAACAGCGGCTTGAATATACTGATTGACGGAACAACCAACTATGACATAGCCAGTGGCGCGGTAGTTGTCGCACAAGTCCCCGAAGCGGGCGAAGTAGTCTCCCCGGGCACTGTAGTGACGGTCACGCTGCGCTATCTCGACAGCCAGGAGAACTGACGTAGGTACTGGCAGCGTCGGGTCAGGGCTGCGCACCGATATTCGGTAAAACCTTGCCTGGCATAGTAAAAAATCACGGCGAAGGCGCCGGGCATATAAGCTCGGCGCCAAAAGCGCACGGACGTTTAAAAGGCAAAGCCCCACTAATGCGTCCGGGAGTGATTTTTTTGAAGCTGGCAAGATTTCTATTCGGAGTTAACGTGCGCGGTGTGTCGCTGGAGAATCTTGCGCCCGACTGCGAAATAACGGCGGTGTGCGACGACTCGCGGCAGGCGACTGATGGATGCATGTTCATTTGCCTGCGCGGCATCCGCGACGACGGCCACAATCATGTACCGCAAGCGATCGAGCGGGGCGCAGCCGTTGTGGTATGCGAGCGTGCGGACACTATACCGCCGGGCACGCCGTACATTCTGGTAGACGACACACGCTCGGCATGCGCAAAGATATGGAACAACTTCTGCGGCGGCCCCGCCTCCAAGCTGAGGATAGTCGCGGTGACGGGCACAAACGGAAAGACCACGACAGCCAGCCTGATAGAGAAGCTGCTTTCGGCAGCCGGCGGGACGGAAAGCGGTGTCCGCCTCATTGGCACGCTGACGGGTACGCTCACGACGCCCGACCCGCACGACCTTTATCCGATGCTTGCCTCATTTGTGCGCGAAGGCTCGGGAAGCGTCGTAATGGAAGCCTCGTCGCACGCGCTTGCGCTCGGCAAACTCGACGCGCTTGTGCCCGAGATAGCGGTGTTTACAAATCTTTCGCCCGAACATCTTGACTTTCACGGTACAATGGATGCATACTTTGAGGCGAAGGCGAAACTCTTTCGCATGGCACGAGTCGGTGTTGTAAATGCCGACGACGGATATTTCGAACGGCTTTCCGCGGCGGCTACATGCCCGATTAAAAGCTACTCGCCGTCGGGAGAAAAGGCAAGCTACCGAGCGGTAAACGTAAGGTATCATGGCGCCGAGGGCACGTCATACATACTGCTCGGCCCGGGCGTGGAGACTGAAATTTACACGCCGCTGTGCGGGGCGTTCAACGTGGCAAACACGCTTGCGGCGGCCGCGGCGGCGCTTGAGCTGGGTATCCCGCCGGAAACCGTAGCGCGTGCAATAGCCGAGTTTAAAGCAGTGTTAGGCAGGTTTGAACGTGTGCCGACGCCGGGCACCGGGTTTGATGTATTTATCGATTACGCGCATACACCCGATGCGCTTGAAAACATCCTGCGTGCAGCGCGCGGGGTAATGAAGCCCGGGGGCAGGCTGACGGTGCTATTCGGCTGCGGTGGCGACCGCGACCCGTACAAACGCCCTGTAATGGGGCGTGTGGCCTCTACGCTCGCAGATTTTACGGTGATAACCAGCGACAACAGCCGGTCGGAGAAGCCCTCTGACATAATAGCACAGATACTGAAGGGGTTTGACCGCGAGCGCCCGCACAAAGTGATTGAAAACCGCGCCGAGGCCATCAAATACGCGCTGTCGAGCGCGCGCGAGGGCGACCTTATAATACTTGCGGGCAAAGGGCACGAAAACTATGAAATCACAGCGTCGGGCAAACGCCATTTTGACGAGCGTGAAATCGTGGCCGAGTGGCTTGCCGGATGGCAAAGCGATGCCGGGCGCCAAATCTGACGCGTGCCTGCGATAAAGCTGCGGCTCTCGGCTGTGACATAAGACTTGAGCAATTTGCTCGGGCAATGTATAATAGAGTAGACATACGATATTGAGACAGGACGCATTTTATGGAGCCTATTATTTTTACAGTCAGCCTTATTTTGACCTTCGCGCTGACGGTGATTTTCCTGAGCTTTCTCATCCCCGCTCTGAAAAGCTGGAAGATGGGGCAAAAGATTCTTGACATCGGGCCGCGATGGCACAAATCAAAGGAAGGCACGCCGACGATGGGCGGGCTTGCATTTATCGCCGCCTGCCTGGTGACTTCCACGATAACGGTGGCATTTATTGTTGCGCTTGACGGGCCGGCGGGCAGTTCGGCACTGATTTTGACGCTGGCGCTGGCGCTTGCAAACGGCGCTGTTGGCGTGTTTGACGACCTGGTCAAATTCTCGCACAAGCGCAACGAAGGCCTGCGGGCAAGCCAAAAGTATTTTCTTCAGCTTGTTGTGGCGGGACTGTACCTGTTCGGCATGTATATGACCGGTAACATCACGACCGAGCTTTATATACCGTTTGTCGGCATATTCCTCGATCTCGGCATCTTTTACTTTGTGGTCGCGCTTCTTGTTATAACCGGCATAGTCAACAGCGTGAACCTTGCCGACGGCGTGGACGGGCTGGTTTCGTGCGAGACAGTGGTTGTCGGCATCTTTTTCGCCGCGGTATCGTTTTCTATCGGGGATTTCCACGCGGCGTTTGTGTCGGCGCTTGCGATAGGTTCGTCTCTCGGCTTTTTAGTTTACAATTTCCCGCCGGCAAAAGTGTTTATGGGGGATACAGGCGCGCTGTTTTTGGGCGGAATGCTTGCGGGTCTGGCATTTATGGTCGGCAATCCCCTTATAATACTCATTGCGGGTATAATGTATGTTGTGGAGAGCCTGTCGGTGATGATACAGGTCACAAGCTATAAACTCACGCGGAAACGAGTGTTCAAAATGTCGCCTATCCACCACCATTTCGAAATGTGCGGCTGGAGCGAGCTTAAAATTGACTGCGTGTTTACGCTTATAACGGCACTGGCGTGCTGCCTTGCATGGTTTGGATTCTAAAGTAAAGGAGGCGAGCCGATTTGACAGAAGGAAAAATGGTCGGCGACGCGGCTCGCAAAAGCGGCGCACGCCCTTTTGGCGAGGCAAAGTCCTCTAAATCACACAATACCGGCCGGGCTGCGGGAGGGAAAGCGCCCGGAGAGCGCAAGGAGAAAGCCAAAAAGAAAGAAAGCGCCCGCCGCGGCACGCCGCGCCGGGTGATAGCCAACCGGCGCGACGCCTCAAAAGCGCCTGCGGCGCTTTCAAACAGCATGGAAACCGGGGCTGCCGGCGTCGCGAGCAAGACTGCGGTGCCTGCTGCCGGCGTCCGCGCTCAAAAGGCACGGTCGGGGCATGTTTCGCCCGAGGATATAATCCGGCTGCGCGGCGGGGTCGACCGTCCCATGCTACTTATTATAATCCTGCTTTTATGTTTCGGCTCGATAATGGTTTTCAGCTCGAGCTTTCCCAATGCGCTCAACGACTACGGCGACAGCTATTACTATATAAAACGTCAGCTCGGGTTTATAGTGATAGGCTCGGTGGGCATGATAGCGGCGGCAATAATTGATTACCGCTGGATACGGCGAGTGACAACCGCCATTTACATAGTCGCGCTGATACTGCTTGTAGCCGTGCTTTTCACAGGTTACGGCTCAAGCTCCGGTATGGCAAAGCGCTGGCTCGAGATTCCGGGTCTGATACGTTTCCAGCCCTCCGAGCTGATGAAATTGGCGCTGGTACTCATGATTGCAAAATACATGTCGGATCATGAGGCGGAGATAACCGATTACAGCAATTTCCGGCGCTCTTCGTGGCACGGTTTCTTTGTGCCGTTTATATTTACGGTGGTTGCCTGCTTGCTCGTCGCGCTCGAGTTCCATTTCTCGGGCACGATAATACTGTTCCTTATAGGAATGATAGTCATATTCGCCGGCGGCGCGCGCATGTTTTGGTTTTTCCTCGGCGGCGGCCTCGCGGCGGCGGTTCTAATACCGGCCATATTGTTTACCGATTACGCGAAACTGCGTATAGACACATGGCTGCATCCCGAAAACTATGCGGCTAACAACGAAATTTGGCAAACGCTGCAAGGGCTCAACGCGGTCGGCTCCGGCGGTCTGTTCGGCGTCGGGCTCGGATACAGCAGGCAAAAGCATCTTTTCGTCCCGGAGCCTCAAAACGACTTTATATTTTCGATTGTTTGCGAGGAGCTCGGATTTATCGGCGCGCTGGCCGTTATTTTGCTGTTTGCTTTGTTTGTATGGCGCGGCATTGTGATAGCGCTGCGCGCGCCCGACACCTTCACGTCGCTTGTGGTGATCGGCATAGTGGGCAAAATAGCAATACAGGCGACGCTCAATATGATGGTTGTCACAAACCTCATACCAAACACCGGCATTTCATTGCCGTTTTTCAGCTACGGCGGCA
>DGDL01000089.1:0-6421 GCA_002385415.1 Clostridiales bacterium UBA3953 | reverse complement strand
GCCGTTTTTCAGCTACGGCGGCACCTCGCTTGCCATGTTGATGGGCGAGATGGGAATAGTGCTATGCATATCGCGATACTCGTATCAGGAAAAGTAGCGCGGTTCTGCTTTACATAACTTCAGCGCAATGTAACGGAGAAGACTGATGAGAGTTATATTTGCCGGCGGCGGCACAGGCGGCCACCTCAATCCGGCTATTGCTATAGCGGACAGGATAATGCGTATGGAGCCAGGCTCGGAGGTGCTTTTTGTGGGCACCGAACGGGGTATCGAAAACAAGCTGGTGCCCGCGGCGGGATACAGCCTCAAGCATGTTAAAATACAGGGGCTGCGCCGCAGCCTGTCACCTTCAAACATAAAAACGCTGTGGCTGGCGCTCACATCCCCCGCGGAGGCGAAAAAAATCATCCGCGAGTTTAAACCGGACGTTGCGGTCGGAACGGGCGGCTTTGTATGCTGGCCCGTTATCCGTGCCGCAGCGAGCATGGGCATACCCACAGCGCTGCACGAGTCAAACGCTGTCCCCGGCGTAGCGGTGAAAATGCTGGAGGGCTGCGTCGACGTTATATTTACCAACTTCGAGGAAACAGCCAATTGTCTGCGCCGCCGCGAAAAGGTGATACGCGTCGGCAACCCGCTGCGCGGCGATTTTACGGCGCTTGACTATAAAACCGCGCGCGACAAGCTCGGCATCACCGGCAAATACCGCACTTTTATTTTGTCGTGCGGCGGCAGTATGGGCGCCGAGCGCATAAACGAAGAAGTGCTCGTTTTCATGCGCGACTATGTAGCAAAACACAGCGATATATTCCACCTGCACGCTTCGGGCGCGATAGAGTATGAGGCGGCAAAGGCAAAATTCAAAGAGTATGGGCTTGAGTCGGTGCCCAATGTGCAGCTTGTGGAGTATATATACGACATGCCGCTTCGCATGGCGGCGGCCGACCTTGTTATAAACCGCGCCGGCGCAGTGACAATTTCGGAGCTGGCGCTGCTCGGAAAGCCTGCGCTCATCATTCCGTCGCCAAACGTCACGGACAACCACCAGTACAAAAACGCAAAAGTGCTTGCCGACGCGGGCGCGGCCGTTATGCTCCAGGAAAGCGAGCTTGCCCCGGGCGTTTTCACGCGCGCCGTGGAGTCGATTATAACCGACCGGGCAAAAATGGCCTCAATGAAGGAAAATTTTATTAAATTTGCCATAAAAAACGCCGACCTGCGCATATATGACGAGTTAAAAAAACTTGTAAATTCAAAATCCGTATGATATAATAGTATGTATGACAAATGCGGAGATAATAAACCAAAATTCGTTTCTGCGCCTCCGGGCCAAAAATATCCGCAGAGCTGCCATCCGCCGGGTATTTTACATACTTATCACGGCTGTACTTTGCCTTTTGTTCCTTGTGATCTGTGCGGCTCTTTTTTTCAGGATACAGACCATCGAGGTCAGAGGCAATACTATATACGGCGCAGACGAACTTGTTGCAATCTCCGGAGTGGAGATTGGTCAGAATTTATACTCCGTATCATCCGGTACCGTATCCGAAAAGATCAAAAGTGCCTGCACATACGTCAAATCGGTTAAAATATACCGGCAGCTGCCGTCAACGCTTGTGATACATGTAGAAGAGGATACGGCCGAGTATTATATTGAGCTTGCAGGCGAGTATTTTACGCTGTCCGCCGATTTTCGCGTGCTCGGGCGGGCGGACAGCCGGGAAAAGATAATGCAAACCAGCCCCGGTATAAAGTATATTGCGGTGCCCGAGCTGCGCTATTGCGTGGTCGGCAGCGAGCTTTTGTTCCGCAGAGCGGTCAACATGAAGGTTGTGCTGGCTGTAATGGCGGACATAAAATTGTGGGAGCTGTATGACACCGTGGACTATGTTGACATGTCGGACAAGTTCAACATAAAACTTATCTGCGGCGGCGGGAAATACAGGATTTTGCTTGGCGGACGCGATGAAATGAAGCTGAAGCTGGATTTTGCGAAAGCAATAATCGAAACGTCGCTGCAAAACGAAAGCTATGCGCAAATAAATGTTGAGTATACCGACAGTGCGGTCGTGACCTTCTGTGATGGGCCTTTTTTAATACCGTAGGCGCCGGCGCAATGCCTTCACCGGGCTGCGCTATACCAAATTTATAGTATATCTTTTTAAAATCTATTGCAAATCCCACTAAAAACTATTATTATATTTAGTAAGAATTTAAGATTCAACAGATATTCAGGAGGAAATATAAAATGTCTTTCGAGCTTGAAGAAAACTATGATAGCGGCGTTAACATAAAGGTAATAGGCATAGGCGGCGCCGGTAACAACGCAGTCAACCGTATGATTGAAACAAACATCCGCGGTGTTGAATTCATAGCAGTCAATACGGATAAGCAGGCTCTGATGCAATGTGCAGCTGCGCATAAAATTGCGATTGGTGAGAAGATAACAAAGGGTCACGGCGCAGGCGCCAATCCGGATATTGGTCAGCGCGCCGCTGAAGAGAGCGAGGAAGACATTGCTGGCGCTATCAGAGGCGCAGATATGGTTTTCATTACTGCTGGCATGGGCGGTGGCACTGGAACCGGTGCGGCTCCCATCGTAGCCAGAATTGCTCGTGAAATGGGAATTCTCACCGTTGGTATTGTAACCAAACCCTTTTTATTTGAAGGCCGCAAACGCATGGAAACTGCGGAAGCCGGAATTGCCAGGCTTAGAGAATGTGTTGACTCGCTTATCGTTATACCGAACGAGCGATTGAAACAGATTGCGGATACAAAAATAACACTTGCCAATGCTTTTGCCGAGGCGGACAATGTACTCAAGCACGGGGTTCAGAGCATATCCGACCTTATCAACGGTACGGGTCTGGTCAACCTCGACTTCGCGGACGTTACTGCCGTTATGCAAAACGCCGGAGCGGCACACATGGGTGTCGGTACGGGCAAAGGCAAAGACAAAGCGGAAGAAGCCGCAAAGACTGCTATCTCCAGCCCTCTGCTCGAAACCACAATCTCCGGTGCGCGTGGCATAATAGTCAACATCACCGCATCGCCCGACATCGGACTGGACGAAACCGATATTGCAACATCGCTTATTACAAACGAAGCCGACCCGCAGGCAACCATCATTTGGGGCGTGGCGTTCGACAATACTCTCGAAGATACGATGTATGTCACGGTTATTGCGACTGGTTTCAACGGCGCGCGCGATGAAAAAGCGGATGCAAAAGAACAGGCAGGCAAAGCCGCGGCAGCCGACGCAGCCGGTCAGCAGCGCGCACAGCAGGACAAGCCGGAGTCCGAAGAAAAAGAGGAAGCACAGGAGGACGACTCGGACAGCACCGGTATCTCCGACAGCGATTTCGACGACATAATGAACATTCTCAGAAAATCGAGAAGACAGCAGTCGTCGGACAACTTTGGCAGATAAATCCATGGCATAAAGTGCATAACTCTTGCATAACTCTGCGGATAATTTTGTGCGATTTAAAATTGCAAAAAAGCTTGACAAATCGCATTTTCCGTGGTATAATATCTAAGCATTTTGAAAAGCATCTTCGCCGCGGCATCTGCCACGGCAAAAACCCGAACCGATGGAATCAATGCATTTCCCGCCCACCAAAGGCGGGCGGGATAAGCGTGCCCCTGTAGCTCAGCTGGTAGAGCACTTGACTTTTAATCAAGGAGTCCGGAGTTCGATTCTCCGCAGGAGCACCATATAAGAAATAAGCGTATCAGGCTGAAAACAAGCCTGCTACGCTTATTTTTTTGGTTTGTGCAAGAAGGTTATCTTCATTACAAGCTTCATGTTAACCGGCTTTTAGTAGCCGTTCTGCGCCGTATGTAGCCAATAAACAGCAGGACTAATAGCGGGACTGATTTTGGGACAAACTAATAATGATTATGCCAGTACCTCCACATAAAAAAGCGTCACAAGCCGCAAGACTTGTGACGCCTTTTTTATGCCGCCACCGTTATGCCTGTTGCCGGTTGCCCCCGCAACACGCTATTGCGTGGTGTCCTCAGCCTCTTCTCCTGTATCGGGGCAAGGAAGCGAGCTGTAGATAAGTGCCATGACCCGCCGGTTGCTGCCGGCGAGCTCATCCATGCGGCGCTTGCCTTCCTCGACGAGTTTTGAAAGCTCTGATGCCGGAATTATCAGTTTGGCCCACGCGGGCAGGAGCCGGTATACAGCCTCAAGCACCGAGGCTTTTTTGATCTCGCCGGTTTTGCTTCCGTAGACAATCTCGGCGTCGACGCATAGCGCAAGGATTATATCCCTTATTTTTGCGATTTGCCCGCGTTTGGCAAGTATAATGCAGGCTGCCGCCGCGGCCAGCGCCGTTAAAATAAAATAGATGTTATTTACTATAAATTCAAGCATTTTATATCTCCTCTATATTTTTTACGACTGTTTTCGGTCTTTTTTGCCTTTCGACAGTGCGGGTGAGAGATTTTGCCGCAGGGCGTGACGCATTATTTGGCCGCCGGCAACCGGATTTGCATGCGGATCGGCAAACCGCAGCTACCGGACTTTTTGCAGGTCGCCGGCATCCACCGCGGCGGTGACAACTTTCCCTTTGCCAATAACAATGCGATTGCCGCTTGCGGAAATCACATCGTAGCAGTCATAATTGACGACAAAGGTTTTGTTGCTGCCGTAGAGTTTTGCGCGCCGGACGCCGCCGGCCGTCGTTGTGTTTATCACGCGGACTTTGTCACCGGGTTTGAGGCAGGCATCCGGCCGGTGTGGCAAAGTCTTTGCCGGCAAGGGGATATAACCGTAGTTGAGGTCGGTGTCGGTTAGGATGCCGCTGACTTTGCCGCAGCCTATCTGCCAAATTACAGGCTTGCCGTATTTTGTGTTGACGCTCTTTTCGTCGACATCTCCAAACGAAATAAGTCTTGTACCGTGCGGCCACTGGGCAAGCCAGAGAGGGTAGCACGCCAGCTCGCCCCAGTTAAGACGGCTTGTAATATAATCGACGTTTGTATAAATGCCGGGCGTATAGCCGCCGGCACGCACGCGCTCGCAAAAAGCTTTGGTGATGGCGGTACGCAGCTCTCTCGTGTAAGTCACGCCGTATCTGGCTCCGAACTGCTCGCTTGCGTATTCAAAGTCAAAAAAGACAGGCAGGTCGATCTCATAAGCCTGAAGCAGTCCACAGCAATGCGCCGCTTCTTTCTCGGCGTCGGCGGCGCCCAGGGCATACGAGAAATAATAAATGCCGACAGGCAGTCCGACACCCGCGGCGCCTTCGATGTTGGCTTTGAAATTGCGATCCTCAATCTGGCCGTAGCCGGCGCGAACAATGGCAAACTCGATTCCGGCGTCTTTTACAGCTGACCAGTTAATCGCACCGTTGTTGTGCGAGATGTCTATTCCTCGGGACATCTTTCACTCTCCTTTGTTTTGGGTTTCCGGTATAAGATTTTTGCTGCACATCAGGTAATGAGGATCAGGCCAGTGCAAGCCAAGCGGGCAATATGCTGAATATGGCGTGCCAGCACACCGCCAAAAAGCGGTCTTGACCGTGTCCACATCCCGTTACATTATACGTCCACGCCTGTCGCAAAGTTAAGGTGGGGAAGCTTACGTAAAACGGACTGCAAAATTCCAAAAACTATGTACTTGCGGGGTGTTTTTGAAACCGGTTTCAGGGGCACTGGCGGCGTTGCAAAAATATACGCGACGGGTCTTTGCGTACCCGTCGCGCATGATAAGAGTATAGCATGCAAAATGGCAAAAGTCGTCCCGAGTTTGTCCCATTTCCCAGGAAATAAAAAAGTCTCGGGCAGCCCGAGACAAATCGCGGCAAATAAAAAAACGCGCCCCACAACCGGAGGGTGCGTCTTTGAGATTGATAATCAAATAAATGTTTTGATTTTAATGATTTAGTGGGCAAGACAGTGTCTTCTCCTTTTTGTAAAAAGGATTGCATGACCCCAGATAATATCAAGGTGAGCTGAAGCAACCTTGGTTATCTGGTTGAGATACATTCTGATGACTAAAAACAGCTTTTGATTGTTATCAGCTTCATAAGCCGACCCTTTTGGGTTGCCGGTGCTATAGGGTATTGTAATATCATTTTTTTCGGTAGCGCGTCTTGCCATTTTCACTACATAATAGTATCGGCTGTTATTATCACATTTAGGGAAATATTCATCCGCAGGGTACTGGAGCTCATTTGTAAACACGGTTCCTGCAACACCTTCCAAAGCTTTTCGCCATACAAGCTCACGTTGATAAAAGTTGCAAATCCCGTTTGTGGGCTCTGTCCGGGTGATGGCATTTGGTTTGGTGCCGGAGGAAGGAGATAGGTTGCATAAGGTGCTCCTACAATATTCCCCAAGGCTGTGCTGGATTTCCCTTCGCTCACCAGCTTTTGTATATCTATATACCTGTCTCTTATACACATCT
>DGDL01000036.1:9933-10193 GCA_002385415.1 Clostridiales bacterium UBA3953 | reverse complement strand
ACGCAAGGCCGGCCAAATCCGCCGCCGCAATCCGCTCAAGCGCGTTTAGCTCGCGCCGCACAAGCTCCTCAAGCGCGTCGGGTATGCCCTGCCCTTTTATGCGCGCCCGCAAATAGGCGTTTTCGTCGGCCGAAATCAGCTTTTCAATGTGCTTGCCGAGGTCGCCGCCCGCCTCAAGCAAAACGTGCGCAAACTCGGCAAGCGCCGCAGATGCCTGTTCGGGCGACGCGGGCTCAAGCGACAGCAGCCTGATCAGGCAG
>DGDL01000036.1:0-9871 GCA_002385415.1 Clostridiales bacterium UBA3953 | reverse complement strand
GTGTATAAGAGACAGAGCGACAGCAGCCTGATCAGGCAGTCAATTACAGGGTCGCGTAGTATCCTTCGGAACACAATGAGCGATGAAAGCTGCAGCCTTAATTCTTTAGTGTCAAGCATGAAAAGGTTATCCTGCACTTCTTGATTGTTGCACCAAGCCGTTGTGCCGCCGCTTCCCTGCTCGAAAGCGGACGGATAAACGGTAGTTTTTCTATATGAGAAGCGTTATTGCGCTATTTTGCCCGGCTTTGCAGAGTTTTCTCGGCATTCCATGCGTCGCGGCACATGTCTTCCAGCGAAAGCTCTGCGCGCCAGCCGAGCTCGCGTTCCGCTTTCGAGGGATCGGCATAGTACTCGGCAATGTCGCCGGGCCTGCGCGGCGCAAATTCATAAGGTATCTTGATATTGTTTACACGCTCAAACGTGTGCACTATCTCAAGCACACTGCTGCCGCGTCCTGTACCAAGGTTGAAAATCTCGACTTTTCCCTCTCCGTGCCGCTCGAGCCATTCGAGCGCCTTGACGTGGCCGCGCGCAAGGTCGACTACATGTATATAGTCGCGCACGCCGGTGCCGTCGCGCGTCTCATAGTCGTTTCCGTAAACATAAAGCTTTTCGCGCTTGCCTGCCGCGACCTGGGTTATATAAGGCATAAGGTTGTTGGGCACACCGGTCGGCACCTCGCCTATCAGCCCGCTCGGATGGGCGCCGATGGGGTTGAAATAGCGCAGCAGCACAGCCGAGAGCCTTCCTTCCGATGCCGCAACAACGTCGGCTATGATTTGCTCGTTGAAGTATTTTGTCCTGCCATACGGGTTGAAGCATGTGCCCGCAAAAGCGTCTTCATCCACCGGAATGTGGTCGGGTACACCGTAAACCGTTGCGGACGACGAGAATATAACTTTGCCCGTGCCACCGCACTCGGAAAGCACCTCGAGCAGCGTCAATGTTGTGCCGAGGTTGACTTTGTAATATTCAAGCGGGTTTGACACCGATTCAGCCACCGATTTAAGTCCGGCAAGGTGAATAGCCTCGGTGATGTTGTGTTTTTTTACAATCTCGCGCATGGCGTCTTTGTCACGCGCGTCCGTGCGGTAAAACACCGGCTCGACGCCTGTTATTTCGGCGATTCCGCGGAGTGCCTCCTCGCTCGAGTTGCACAGGTTGTCGACAATAACGGCCGGTCTGCCGCTTGCCGCAAGTTCGACGGCAATGTGACTTCCGATATATCCCGCGCCGCCGGTAAGCAGTACTGCGCGGGATTCTGCTGTATTTTGCATTTCCATTACTCCGTCAATTTTTGATTGTTTTCTATATTATACTATGCTAAAGCAGCTAAATCAAGCATTATGCGGCGTGTCATGCATGTTTTTCCGCTACCTCGTCGAAAAAACAGGAACTTTGCGCCTCCGATTAATATATTTTCCTTGTATCTGAAAAATATTTCATCCCGGGTATTGATTTTTTAGCAAAAGTATGCTATAATGTTGCAGTCAGGGCCATGGGGACGTAGCTCAGCTGGGAGAGCGATGCGTTCGCAACGCATAGGTCAAGGGTTCGAGTCCCTCCGTCTCCACCATATCTTCGAAAATGAAAGCCCTTTTATTGTCGAGGGCTTTTCTTTTTCCTGATTTTCTGGCTAAAGAAGCTTTTTACAGCTGCCTGCATAAAGAACCGCAATTGCGGTTCTTTATTGTTGCCCACAGTGCAGCCTGCACCACTTACCCCTGTTTACAGAATATTTACTTGACCGCACAGCAATAAAAGATTAATATAAATTAGTTGCCTACAAATATTAATGTAAGGAGGAGACGTAATGGACGCTGGCAGTAGTCGCGGCACAACAGAAGGCCATAGTAGCATGGGCGCGCACGCCTGCACAAGCGTCCGTGCGTTTCCATGTATGTAGTCTTATAAAGACTTTGGCCTGTGTGTCGTAACTTCCGCCTATTTCATTGCGAAAGGAGGATTTTACGATGGCAGGACACAACGTAACAATTGAAAGCACCATCAAGGCGCTTGCTGACGAAAGAAAGTATCCAGCTCTCAAAGACATTTTTGTCACGATGAACGGCGCGGATATAGCCGCGGTTTTTAAGGATATTCCCGAGGAGAAAATCCCGCTGCTGTTCAGGCTGCTGCCCAAAAAACTTGCTGCGGAAACCTTTGTTGAGATGAGCTCCGATTTGCAGGAGCTGCTGATAGAGGGGTTTTCAAACGCAGAGCTTCACGAAGTTATCGACGAGCTTTATGTCGACGATTTGGCAGGCCTCATCGACGAGATGCCGGCAAATGTAGTCAAGCGGATTTTGGCTCACGCCGACCCCGAGATGCGCAGGGACATAAATGAGATACTAAAGTACCCTGAAAACTCTGCCGGCTCGATTATGACCACCGAGTACATTTCGCTCAAACCCAACATGACCATCGACGAGGCTTTGCGCCATATAAGAGACACCGCCATAGACAAAGAAACCGTTTACACCTGTTATGTAACCGAAAACCGAAAGCTCATCGGCGTACTTTCATTAAAACAACTGCTTTTGGTCAAAGACGACAGCGCAACAATCTCGGACATAATGAATCCCAACGTCATCGCCGTTTACACAACCGACGAGCGAGAAAAGGTGGCACAGCTTCTGTCCAAGTACAACTTTATAGCGATGCCCGTGCTCGACACCGAAGATATCCTCGTGGGCATTATTACATTTGACGACGCGATGGACGTCATCGAGGAGGAGACCACGGAAGATATTGAAAGAATGGCGGCTATACTTCCTTCGAAAAAGGAGTATCTTCGCTCGAGGGTGTTTGACATCTACAAGCAGAGGATCATTTGGCTTCTTATGCTGATGATCTCCGCCACTTTCACGGGCATTATTATATCAAAGTTTGAATCGGCACTTGCTGCTCAAGTTGTGCTCGCGGCATTCATCCCGATGCTGATGGATACTGGAGGCAATTCGGGTTCTCAGGCATCCGTAACGGTCATACGCGCTCTTTCTTTGGGTGATATTGAGTTTAGAGATCTCCCAAAAGTTGTATGGAAAGAATTTCGGGCAGCAATACTGAGCGGACTAACGCTTTCTGCCGTATGTTTTTTAAAGATAATCCTTGTTGACAGGCTGCTTTTGGGCAATACGCATGTCACTTTGCTCGTATCGGTAGTTGTATGCGGCGCATTGGCTGTTACCGTGCTTGTTTCAAAAGTAATCGGCAGCGCTTTGCCGTTGTTTGCGGACAAGCTCGGTTTTGATCCCGCTGTAATGTCCAGCCCGTTTATAACCACAATAGTCGACGCTATTTCGCTTATGGTCTATTTTGGCTTTGCAAGTGCACTGTTGTTTTAAAAAAGATAATATATAATACCATGACGCATTTCGGATCTTTCTGAAATGCGTTTTTTGTTCAATTGACATAGGGTTACGCAGCTAATGTCACTGAAATTTATATATCCGCAAGGTCCTATAACATGAGCGTGTCTCCTTTCATATAATGGAGTGAACCGTAGTTGCGTGAGCGCGTCGCCCCTTACCATATATTAAAAAACAGGAGACAAGAACTCATGTACGGTAAAAGTAAAAATTGTTTAACTTGCAGGCAGCTCCAGCTTTCCAATAAGTTCAGGCAGCTTTGGAACGAGCACGTACTGTGGACACGCTCTTTCATAGTCAGCACCGCCTTTTGCCTGCCCGATATTGAGGCTGTGACCGATAGACTTCTGCAAAATCCATGCGACTTTGCCAGAGTGCTGCGCCGATTCTACGGGCGACACAAAGCCGAGACTTTCAAAAGACTCTTTACGGATCACCTCTTAATCGCCGCAGCACTTGTAACCGCCGCCAAAACCGGAGATTGCGAGGAATACGAAAAACAGCGCAGGCTTTGGTACCGCAATGCCGAGGATATTGCAAAATTCCTTGCATCAATCAATCCTTTCTGGAAAGTGTGCTTGTGGAGAGGGCTGCTGTTTGATCATTTGCGCATGACAGAAGATGAAGCCGCATATATTTTAGACGGCCAGTTTGAAAGAAGCATAAGAATATATCAATGCATCCAGCAAGAAGCAATGAAAATGGCCGACGTGTTGACCTGCGGCATAGTCCGCCAATTTTGTGTGAGATAAGCATGCCGTAACTTATAGGTCTGTACCGGCACCGGTTGAAAGAAAATACTTTCCGTCCCCATGTCTGCACCAAAATGCCCGCCGTATGCGCATCGACAACGGCGGGCTTTATAATGTTAGGTCGGCTTGCGCAGCAAAAGCGGGCTGTCATCTATTGTAATGCCCATGCTCTCGGCAAATTCAAAAGTCTCGCGGATATTTCCCGGCTCGGCCACAGCGTCGGGGCTGTGCGCATCGCAGCCTGCGACCACGCGGCAGCCGTATTCGGCGACAACTCGCCAAAATTCGGGGGTTGGGTAGTTTCTTTTGTCGCGCAATCCGAGCATGTTTATCTCAAGCGGTATGTCAAGCTCGAGCGACGCCTCGCAAATGCGGCTCACCTCGCGCCTGTAAACCTCTGGGTCGCCGCGGAAAGGCATGACGTCGGGATGGGCGACAAATGTAAACTTCCCGGTGCGCATACCCTCGATTATCTGCGATGCGAAGGCTTTTATATGCTCCGGGTCGGACGTCAGCTGTGCGGAGTACATGCCTTCTATCTCATTTTGCAAAAAGTGCTGGCCCAAAATCAGGTAGTCGAGCTCGTACGGCTCAATCATCGCAAGGAATGCGTCAAAAAACTTCGGATAATACTCGGCTTCAAGCCCGATTTTAATGTCAATTTTGCCCCTGTACTCCTCACGCAGAGCGGCGAGCGTCTCGCAATAGTCGCCAAGCTCCTCCGGTCTCATGCGAAAACCCGAGTAATAATCCCCTTCAAAGACATAAGGCGAATGGTCGGAAAACCCGAGTATGGTCAGCCCTCGTGAAATCGCGGTTTCAATATATTCGCGTTCGCTTCCCGAGGCATGGCGGCATCTGACGGTGTGCGTATGATAGTTTACGGTCATTTTAACTGCCTTTCTGTATCGATAATAAACTTATAACCATTATACGCCTTTCGAGTATAACATTCAAGCAGCCAAATTCACAATGTTTCGATACATTTTCTCGTTTTTTGTGGCTTAAAAAGATTTGCCCGTCAAATTATCGGCTTTGACGGGCAATTTTTTTGCTCTATCGGCTTATCTGTTGCGGATGTCGACGCGCTTTATCTTGCCGCTGATGGTCTTGGGCAGCTCGTCGACAAACTCGACTATGCGGGGGTATTTATACGGCGCGGTGTGGGTTTTGACATACTCCTGCACGATTTTAACGCTTTCTTCGGTCGGGACATAGCCCTTTACCGGCACTATGGTCGCGCGGACAACCTGTCCTCTGACCTCGTCGGGCACGCCGGTCACCGCACATTCAAGCACAAACGGCAGCTCCATTATGACGCTTTCGATTTCAAACGGGCCGATGCGATAGCCCGACGACTTAATAATATCGTCGCAGCGGCTCACATACCAGAAATACCCGTCCTCGTCGCGCCAAGCCATGTCCCCGGTGTGATATACGCCGCCAGCCCAGGCATTTTGTGTCGCTTCGGAATCGTTGTAGTATTCTTTGAACAGGCCGCAGGGCATGCCACCGTTGACGCGAATGACTATCTCACCGGTTTCGCCGGTCGGAACAGGCTTGCCGTCGGCGTCCACCAGGTCAATGTCATAAAGCGGCGACGGCAGTCCCATCGAGCCGGGCTTTTCTTTGGTGCCGTACAGGTTCGCAATGACAAGCGTGGTTTCTGTCTGGCCATAGCCTTCTTTGAGGGCTAAACCTGTGGCATCAAGAAACTTCTGATACACCTCTGGATTGAGCGCCTCGCCCGCGACGGTTGCACATGTTACCGACGAAAAGTCGTATTTAGAAAGGTCTTCTTTGATAAAGAATCTATACATCGTCGGCGGCGCGCAGAAGGTGGTTATCTTATATTTTTCAAACATCGGCAGTATATCTGCCGCCTCGAACTTGTTGAAATCATAAGTAAACACCGCTCCGCCGCACAACCACTGACCGTACAGCTTGCCCCACATTGCCTTGCCCCAGCCGGTGTCCGAGATAGTGAAGTGCAACCCGTCCTCGCGCACATTGTGCCAATATTTTGCGGTTATAAAATGACCGAGCGGGTACTTGTGACTGTGCAAGACGACTTTGGGATAACCTGTCGTGCCCGAGCTGAAGTACTCAAGCAGGTCGTCGTCGCCGCAGGGTGTATCGTCCGTGCGCTCGAAAACGTCGGAACAGGCCATAAACTCGTCGTCAAACGAGTGCCAGCCGTCGCGCCTGCCATTTACCGATACAAGCACGCGCACCGTTGGGGAGCTTGCAAGCGCAGCCTCGGCTTCGGCGATAGTTTCGCCCTCCACGGTGCAGACGAGCGCCGCGACGCCCGCTTTTTCAAAGCGATATTCAAAGTCTTTTTTCATCAGCAGGTGTGTCGCCGGAATTGCGACTGCGCCCAGCTTGTGCAGGCCGAGAATACAGGGCCAAAACTGCCAGTGGCGTTTGAGCACGAGCATCACCCTGTCGCCCCTGCCGATTCCGAGCGAGGCAAAATAGTTTGCCGCCTTGGACGAAAGCCTGCTCATATCGCCAAATGTAAAGCGCCGCTCGGTATAGTCCGACGCGACATGCAGCATGGCGAGCTTGTCGGGCTGCTCTGCCGCGATTTTGTCGACGCAGTCGAATGCAAAGTTGAATTTGTCGGCATCAGGGAATTCGATGTCCACAAGCACGCCGTCGCGCTCTTTTGCAACGACAAAATCTCCATAGCGTACCGTGGCCACGGGCGCCTCTTCACGTTTTTCTACCTCCACGCCATAGGTCGACGCACGACCGAGCGCGTCGGTCACCACCGCAATAAACTCGCATGGCTCGCCGCCAACAGCTATCATTCCGTGCGGCTGCGAGCTGTCGTAATAGATAGCGTCGCCTGCGTGCAGAATCTCGGTGTGCCCGGCGACCTGCACTTTCAGCGTGCCGCGCAGCACAAAATCGAACTCCTCGCCGACATGTGACGACAGCGGAATGGGTTTCTGTTCCGCTTCCGCGTCATAGGGCACCGTAACAAGGAAAGGTTCCGACAGTCTCCCCGCGAAAGCGGACGCCAGATGTTCGTATTTGAATCCGCGGCGTCGCTGGAGCCGCATACCCTCCCCTGCGCGCACCACGGAAAAGGTTTTCAGCCTTGCATCCTCGCCCTTTATGAGCGCGGTTATATCCACGCCAAGCTCGCGGGCGCAGTTATGCACGAAAGTAAACGAAAGGTCAAGCTCGCCCGCCTCGGCGCGCAGATATTCTTCCTCGGTCACACCGGTGACCGCAGCCATTTCGGCTACAGTTTTGCCGCGTATCGCACGCAGCTCGGCAATTCGAGAGGCTATAAGTTTTATTTGGTTGTCCATAACCTGTTTTTCCTCCGAAAGCTGGTTAGCGTTTATATAAATAAAATTAATCAGCTAAAGATTTTTCATGCAATAAAAAAACTCCCGCCCCTATTGGGACGAGAGAAAAATTTCGCTCCCGCGGTACCACCCAAATTGACGCAACTTTTGCGTCCGCTCTACAGGATCGGCTGAAAATCCGGCGCTTTGACGTGTGCGATTATGCCGTTTTATTACGATTTCAGCTTAATCCCTGCGCCTTAACGCGGCGCGCCCGCTATGTGCTCGTTATGCATGTTGCGCGACCCGGCAATATATCGCGGGCCGCTTCTTGCGGCGGTTGTCCATGGTGCGGGCTGTCTCGTCGCAACCTGTCCGCCCGCGCGATATTTGCGCTTGCGGTTCGGCTGCGCCGCTTCGGGAGTGATCCGCATCGCGAGTGCGTCACCCCGTTTCACCAAACCGAGGCTCTCTGCAGACGCTGTCTCACGTGCCGTCTCCGTCACTGCGTTTGTTCAATTGGCGATATAATATCACATTTTCATCAATTTGTCAACACCAGAATATCGCAAAATATTAGTTGTTTGTTTTATAGACAAAATAGGTTGCATGCGAAAAAAGCCAACAAAAAGATGATAGATAAGCACATGTGCGTTGACAATACCAACAATTATTGGGGCTATATAATTGCGATTTTTATTAATTTAGCCAAACTTGTGTAAAATTCATATCTATAAGCTATGTCTCTTCTTGACATAATTAGTACAAAAAAGTTATAATTATTACCAAAATTAATTATTTTTTTGGAGGAGAAAGACAGTGGAAAAATTTAGACTGCTTTTCCAAGGCGACAGCATAACAGACGCTGGACGCGACAGATCAAATATCCGCAATCTTGGCAACGGGTATCCCAAATATGCCGCCGAGATGCTTTCTCGCGAGTTTCCCGACATCGAGTTTGACTTTATGAACACCGGTATTTCGGGCGACCGCGCCGAATCTCTTAAGGCGCGCTGGGAAAAAGACGCAATTGAGCTGCAGCCTGACGCCGTGTCCATTCTTATAGGCGTTAACGACACATGGCACATGGATGCTTCGGGAAACTGGATGACCGAAGAGTATTTTGAGTCATGCTATCGCTATATACTTTCAGAGCTGAAATCAAAAACAAAGGCAAAGATTATAATGCTCGAGCAGTTCCTTTTGTTTGTACCGAAAGGTTCCGTGCATCCTGCCGAGTTCCGCGCCGACCTCGACCGCAAAATCCAGATTACCCGCAAGCTGGCTCGCGAGTTTGCGGATGTTTTTGTGCCGCTTGACGGTTTGTTTGCCGCTGCCTGCATCGGAAACAAGCCCGAGAAGTGGGCGGCCGACGGTGTTCATCCGACCGAAGACGGCGCAAAGTTTATTGCAAAACATTATGTAGACGCATTTAAACAGCTTGATATATAGCGATATGCCTGCAAACACAGAGTATACACAGCTTAACAATTTTCGCACACCGCTTCTATTAACCGACAAAGACGGACTTGTGATTTTCCGAAACAATGCTTTTTCATCTCACTTCCGAAAACCGAGACGCGGTGGCAACATATACAGGCAAATCGGAGCATCCGGATCGTTTGAAGATGTGTTCCCAAACGGGCTGCCGGCATATTCCGAGATTGAAAAGGTCAGTGGAACAGGAATGAATATCGTGCGCTCATCGTGGCGCGCTTTCGTATTTCATTGCGAAGATATGCCGTCAGAAGAAGCAAAGGAATGTCTGGTCTGGCTGTTTCCGCGGCGGCTTATCACGGCTTCACTCGGACAGGCAACTGCTCTCCTGCCTTTTTACACCGAGCGTATCGGCACGCTGCACTCGATGCTCATGGAGTTCTACAAGTTGCAGTATGCAAAACCGCTGCGTCGTCTGCCCTACTCGCGTTCGCCCGAGAGTGTGTACGACTCGATTTCCGAAGACAGTGCCTTTGAACTCCGGCATTCCGGCGGCGCACATGAATTTCCGGTTGACCTTGCTACTTTCTTCATGCTTTTTATCGAATGTGCAAAAAAACAGCTTGGCATTCGGGGGTTCAGATTCGAGTATAGCCTATCAAACATCAAAATAGGAGACACACTCACCATCGCGGGATATGAGCTTACCAAGCTTTGCGTCCAGCTTATATACGCATCGCTTATTATAAGCGACAGCCACAAGCTCATATTGGATTGCTCATACGAGGACAGTAGACTCAACATTAATTTAACCGCCCCGCTGTCCGAAGGCACATGCAAATCAAAAGCAACCGGCTCGATATACGGTGCCGCGTTTAACAATCTCAGCCTTTCGGCAGAGCTGTTTTTCTGCGACTTGCTCTGGAACACGCCGGGGCGGCGAGTTATCTGGGAGTCTTTACCCGAAAAAGTCGTGCTTCGTGCCGAATGTGTGCTTGAAAGCC
>DGDL01000079.1 GCA_002385415.1 Clostridiales bacterium UBA3953 | reverse complement strand
GGCCGGTGATGTCGGCGTCCAGCACCGCGACCTTGTGGCCGCGCCGGCTCATCTCAACGGCAAGCAGCGAGGTGACCAGCGACTTGCCGACGCCTCCCTTGCCGGACGCGACGGCGATTACCTTTTTGACATTGCTCGCCCTGTTCATCGGCGCGGCAAGGTTTTGTTTTGTACGCGAAGCACACGACGCCGAGCAGCTCGAGCAGTCGTGTGTGCATCTCTGTTCTGTGTTTTCGGTGGTTTTGCCTTCTCTATTTTCTTTATCGGTCATTTTCCTGGTGTCTGTACCTTGTCCTTTCCCGCCGGCTTGCGCCGGCTTATTTTGCGGCTTTGCAGTTTTATGCCGCCCGCTTTTATTATATCTCAATCGGGTCAAATATCAAGGCAAATTGAAAAATGTCAGAAAAATTTTACTTTA
Organism: Clostridiales bacterium UBA3953; assembly: GCA_002385415.1. Lineage (GTDB taxonomy): Bacteria > Bacillota > Clostridia > Oscillospirales > CAG-272 > DTU078. The sequence goes on along the minus strand of DGDL01000079.1, from coordinate 3,470 downwards.
TCCGCACAAGCTGCCGGCAGCGCGCACAATCTCTACCGCCCGACTCTCTTAAACAGATGGGAGCCGCGCCCGACCAGAGTGTCCGAGCCGTCGTCCGGCAGCGAATAGTAGACAAGCCTGATGTTTTTCTCGTCAAATGTCACAAGCCCGCCGGTACCGTACAGCATCGCGCCCGCATTGGCATAGATAAACTTAATTTTGCGGCTTATTGTGCCTTCCTTGTCGCAAACAATCGTGTCGCCCGGGCCGCGCACGGTCAGCATCGCCGGGTCGTCGTAGTGGTTGTGCCCCCAGACGAAGATTATGTCGTTTTTGTCCGCAAACTCGTTTAAAAGGTCGATGGCTTTCTCGGCATACAGCACGGTGCGCTCGCCGGCATTGTAGGCAAAATGCAGCGGCCAGTGCGAGTTTACCACTATCAGCTTGCCGGAGCCGTCCGTCCGCTCCAGGAAGGAGCGCAGCAGCTGCAGGTCTGTGTCGCGGAACATGCTGTAATACTCCCCATGCGTGACGTCGGTCGCGCCGATGTTGAATATCACATAGGGGGAGGCGGTGTCGCCGCCGGGATAAACGGCGCCCACGCGCGCATAGCCGTATAATGTGGCAAAGCAGTCGCTTCCCGCACCGTCATAGTAGCTTTCGTCATAAAGCGACTCCCAGTCGTGGTTGCCCATGGTATAAACCGGCTGGCTTGCCGGGAAAACCGAGGCAATCACCGCTCGGACGCTCTCGGTATACCCGCGCCAATTCCGCTTGAAAAACCCGCCGCCCGCCGTATACATGTCGCCTGCAAAACTGACGGTGCGCGGATATGCGCCTGTCGCGCGCAGCCTTTTAAGAAAGCTATACAGCTTGTCGGTGTATTTGTGCATGTCGGAGGTGACAAGCAGTGTCCGCGGGTCCGCAGTTTCATCTGTTTCAGGCTGTGGCGCCCTGCCCGTCTTGGGGAATGCGACGGTGACGGTGAGCCGATAGTCGTCGCCGGTCGCGGTGACCGGCGTGCCGTTGACCGTAACCTCGGCGCCCTCCGCGAACTTATACCCGCCGCAGGCCTTGACTGTGACGGTCGCGGCATACTCGGTCTCGGAGGCAAACACGGACGGCTCGTCCGACCAGCGGGTCGCCTGGACGCGGTATCCGGTGACCTCCTTTGGCGCATAGGCGCCGAGCGCAGGCCGCCCGGCGGCCGGCTCCTCCAGCATGAGGCCGACCGCCTCGATTTCCTTTTGCTGGTCGCCGCTGTCCACATAGCGAAACAGCTTTATCGCAAACAGCGGCTGGGTCATGTCGGGATAACTGCCGGTGTAAAGGAACGCGCCGTAATATTTAGAATAGTAGAAAAGGTTGTTTGTGTCCTCCGAGCCGCTGACCGCCGAAAGATAGAATACATCGCCGCGCCGCAAAATTTGCCACGAGCTTTGCTCGGGCAAGTATTCTTCGTCGCCGTCTTGCCACACGCAAAAGCGCATGTAAGTGTCCCCGCGCCAGAAGTCGCGGACAATCGGGCGCCCGTTTTGCGTTATCAGCATGTCGTCTGCGGCATAATACGCGTCGCCCGGCCGGGTGTCCTCGCGAATCTCAAATCGCCAAAGCATCTCGGGCGTGACCTCGCCGCGCAGCACGCCGCCCTCCGTGGAAACGGGCACGCCGACAAAGCTGTGCCCGCCCCCGTCGCCGTATGCGACTATGTTCGAGGTCAGCGCATGTCCGCAGCTTACTATAACATAGTCGACGCCCGGCTCGATTTTGGCCGTCTGCACCCAGGCGTCGACGGGCGCAGGCTCCGCCTCCGTCGATTGCGTCGCAAGCGGCAGGTCGCCAAGCTCCGGCAGCAAAATCTTTTTAGCTATAAATATCGTCGTCACCGCGGCAAAAATGAAAAAAGCCGCTATGAGCATGGCACGAACTTTGTTTCTCACTTTCCAGCCTCCTGCACCCGTCCCTTTTGCCCTCCGGCACGCGGCAGACCGTACAGCGCGCGTGTCGGGCAGACCGCGACGCAGTCGCCGCAGCGTATACATTCTGTCGAGCCGGGCGTCAAATGCGGCGATATATTGAGCTTGCAGACGCGCTCACAGGCACCGCAGGAAATACATTTGCCGCGGTCAAACTTCAGGCGCACCAGCGAGATGGGGTTAAACAGCCCGTAAATTGCGCCGAGCGGGCAAAGGTAACGGCAAAACGGGCGGTATGTAAGAGCCGCCAGCACCAAAATCACGACAAGCGTCGAGACTTTGATGGCAAACCAAATCCCCGCCGCGTCGGCATAACCCTCCCCAAACAACACAAGCGGCAGCCCCGCCCCGAGCGTGCCTGCCGGGCAAACCACCTTGCAAAACCACGGACTTCCCTGCCCCACGATGTTTACCACCGTCAGCGGCAGCAGTATGCAAAGCAAGGCGAGCAGCAGGTATCGCAGCATGACCAGCCCGCGGTCGCCGGGCAGCCGCCGCAGTTTTTTCGGCGCCGGGATTTTGTATATCAAATCCTGCACCAGTCCGAACGGGCACAGCCATCCGCAGACAAACCGCCCCAGCACAGCGCCAAACGCAAACAGAAATCCCAGCGTATAAAGCGGCAGCCGCACCTCGCCGCTCGCAAGCTCCGCCTGCAGCGAGCCGAGCGGGCATGCAAACAGCGCACCCGGGCAGCTGTAGCAGTTCAGCCCGGGTACGCAAAAGCGCTTGGTCGCGCCCGAATATATCTTCATTCTGGCAAATCCGGCAAGATAGCCGTTTGAAACGGCGGCAGACGCCGCCTGTGCAAGCCACCGCAGCCGCCGTATGGCATACAGCGCGCGCCGCGGCCCTTTGGTAGCCGCATTCAGGCGCGCCGCCGCGTCTTTCAGATGCGAAAAAAGCTTGCTGCGGCGCACTTTGCCGGTAGTTTTCTTTGACATGTGAGCCTGTTTAGTATTTTTACTTGACATGTTGGCAGATTCGCATTTGCTTTCGGTAATTTTTTGCCTGTCCATTGATGACATGCATGAGTTATGTAAAGCGTCTTGGCTTGCCGGCGGGGCAACCCTGCTTTTTGTGCGCAAAAGCGGTATTATCCGCGCCGCGGCAATTGCGCCCGCCATATTTTGCGCGGCATCCTCTGCCGCCCATGCCCGGCATGCCCGCGGCATAAGCCGGGGTTTTTGCGCTTAGCCTATGCCGATGCACTCAAGGCAAACCGTCGCCGCTTTTTCAAATACTATCTGCATTTCGCCCCGCAGCGTGCCGACCGCGAGCATTATAAATCCCACAGCCAGCACTGCGAGTGCAATTGCCGTGCGTTTCATCCCAATTCCTCAAGCAGAGCCTCTATTATTTTTGCCCACTCGTCGTATGAGCGGGCGCCGAGATAGGTTTTGCCCACGCGGTTGCCGTCGCCGTCGATGAAAAAGGTGGTCGGCAGCGCGCCGACGTCCGCGACAAACAGGCGAAAGACGCTTTCGGTCAGCACTATGTTGGGGTAAATCGCCC
>DGDL01000006.1 GCA_002385415.1 Clostridiales bacterium UBA3953 | reverse complement strand
CAACATATTCGACTGGGGCGGAGTCTTCTCGCTGCCTGCAAACCTGACCGAAAGCGCTTCGACAGACTTTGCATCGAGATACGGAAAGCTTGAAAAGTCGATAATGAAGAATATGGAAAAGACAATCGAGCAGTATATGGAGAATAACTGATCTATTTGCTTTGATATATTGACTTAAAATAGCCTGCACTTTATAATGGTGGATGAAAGTGAAAGTGCTTTCATCCACTGTTTTTATTATTTGTTATCTATATTCAGCAGCGGGATGCAGTGACGAGCGCTGCTGACACAAATAAGCTGTTTTACGCCGGCAAAGCGCGTGCCGAGGCCTATACCGATGCACAAGCCGGGCAGCCCGGACGACGTCACATCCGCGGCATTGTTATGAGCCGGCAAATATAACGGGAAGTGCACTGACTGTCTACAGCCGCTGGACATGCGGTTTCGCGCACGATTTTTTTACATATAAAAATTTACATATACAACCGAGGTGGCAAAATGAACAGTATTGCCAACAGGCTCATTACATTAAATGTGCCGCAGGGAAGTCTTGCGGTCTGCTTTATCGGACAGGCAGGCGTGATAATCAAAACGCCGGCCGGCGAGCTTGCGGGGATTGACCTGTATCTGTCCGACTGCTGCAATCGATTTTTCGGGTTCAAGCGGCTTATGCCGAAACTCCTGTCACCGGACGAGCTTGAATTTGATTTTGTTATCTCAACTCACGCGCACTACGACCACTTTGACCCGGACAGCATCCCGCCGCTGCTCGAGCCGGAAAAAACTCGTTTTATCGGCGCGCTCGACTGCAAAGAAGAGTGCGAAAAGCTGGGTATTCCGGAAAACAAATGTATATGGCTTGAAAAGCAGCGCACGGTGCGTGCCGGCAGCATGCATATAACCGCGACCACATGCGACCACGGGCCGCACACACCGCATGCGGTTGGGCTGTGTATCGAGTGCTCGGGCAAGCGGGTGGTAATTGCCGGCGATACATGCTATCGAGAGGAAATTGCCATAGAGCTTGGCGAGCTGCGTGCCGACATCATGTTTGCGCCCATCAACGGCATGTTCGGCAACTTAAACGAAGCTCAAGCCGCGCAGTTCTTTTCGATTGCAAAGCCAAAGCTGGCGGTGCCCTGTCACTACTGGAATTTTGCCGAACATCACGGCGACCCCGGCATATTCAAAGACGAAATGACCTCGAAATATCCAAACCAGCCGTTTAGGCTGATGGCTATGGGCGAAATATTGATTATATGACCCGTCTGGAGGAAACCGAATGATAGAGAATCTAAACAAATATATAGACCACACGCTGCTCAAACCATTTGCGACCGATTCGGACATCAAAAAGCTGTGCGAGGACGCGAAAAAATATGATTTTGCGAGCGTATGCGTGAATCCCTGTTATGTGGCGCTGGCGCGCAAGCTGCTTGAAGGCACAGATGTAAAGGTTTGTACCGTGATAGGTTTCCCGCTCGGCGCAAATAAGACCGAAATCAAGGTCGCCGAGACCGAGTGCGCCTACTATGACGGCTGCGACGAGTTTGACATGGTAATAAATGTAGGCAGGCTGAAATCGCGCGATTATGCCTATGTCAAACGCGACATCGAAGCCGTCGTACGTGCGGCGCGCGGCAAAACGGTGAAGGTGATAATCGAAACATTTTATCTGACGCCCGAGGAGATAGGTGTCGCATCAAAACTCGCCTCCGACGCGGGCGCGCATTATGTCAAAACCTGCACAGGCTTCAATGACAGTATCGCCAAAACAGAGGACATCGAAATCATGGCAAAAAACATCTCGCCCGGCGTGAAGATAAAGGCTTCGTCCGGTATCCGCAAATATGAGCAGGCAAAAGCGCTTATTGAGGCCGGCGCCGAGCGGCTTGGCACCTCTTCCGGCGTGAAAATCATGGAGGAGGCCGGCGGAAGCGAAAATTAACCGGCCACAGCCGCGCAGAGGTACCCGCTGGACTGCACAAGCATTATGACGGCGGCAGTTTTACCCCGAGATACAACTACCGATAACAGAAAGGCGAAACAATATGGCAAAGAAGTGCAAAGTTGTCGTGGTCGGAAGCTTTATAGTCGACATAACAGGATTTGCGCACCGCTTTCCGAAAGACGGCGAGACGGTAATCGGCTCGGCAATAAAAATCGGGCCGGGCGGCAAAGGCTCGAATCAGGCAACGGCAATCTCGCGCGCCGGCGCAGATGTCGTGATGGTGACGAAAATCGGCAGCGACGTGCTCTCCAACATCGCACACGAGCACTACGCTGCCGAGGGAATGAGCCGGAAATATATTTATAAGACCGATGAAGTGCCGACCGGCACGGCATTTATCGAGGTAAACGAAACGACCGGGGAAAACCGCATTATAGCGGTAAAAGGCGCAAACGAGCTTTTGACCGCAGAAGAGGTCGCAGCGGCAGAGCAGGAAATAGCCTCCTGCGATGCGGTGCTGGCCCAGCTTGAAACAAGCGACGAGGCGGTTGTGGAGCTTTTCCGGCTTGCGCGAAAACATGGCAAACTCATCGTGCTGAACCCCGCGCCCTATCAGCCGGTGCCACAGGGATTGTTTGAAGGGGTGGACTATCTTACACCCAACGAAACCGAGGCCGAGTATTACAGCGGCATAGCTGTCAACACTACCGAGGACGCCGAGCGTGCGGCGGAAAAGCTGCTTGAGCTGGGTGCAAAAAACATAATAATCACACTCGGCAAAAAAGGCGCGTTTTTCTCGGACGGCAAAACCAAGATGCTGGTGCCCACAACCGACCTGAAAGCGGTCGATACGACCGGCGCGGGCGACGCCTTCAACGGCGGGCTTGCTGTTGCGCTGTCAGAGGGAATGGATATAGAGCGCGCGATACGGTTTGCAAACTGCACAGCCTCAATTTCGGTCACGCGAAAAGGAACCTCTCCGGCCATGCCTTACCGCCATGAGATAGACGAGCTTTTGGCGAGCTATTACGGTGAAAAAGCATGAGGGCGCTGGTGGTCGAAAGCCCGGGTAAAATAGCACTGCGCGAGGTGGCGCTGCCGGAACTGAAGGACGACGAGATACTTTGCCGTGTTACATATTCCGGGATATGCGGCACCGACCTTGCCATTTATACGGGCGAGACCAACTTTGTGCGCGACGGGCAAATAAAGTACCCGGTGCGGATAGGGCACGAGTGGTCGGGCCGGGTGGAGCGCGTCGGGGCGGCGGTGACAAAATTTAAGCCCGGCGACAGGGTAGTGTCCGACAACGGCGTCTGTTGCCGCGAGTGTAAAATGTGCAAAAGCGGCAACATACAGCTCTGCGAAAACATGAAAAGCGTCGGCACCATAAACTGCTGGGACGGCTCGTTTGCCGACTATATAGTTATGCCGGAGTGTCACCTCTATCACCTGCCCGACACGATAAGCGACAAAAACGCCGCGACAATCGAGCCGCTGACAATAGCCTATGCGGCCCTGACAAAATACAGCATTACACCCGAAACTGCCATAGCGGTCATCGGCACCGGCGCGATAGGCCTTGCGACAATCGCGCTGGCTAAATTCATGGGCGCGGGCAGGATAATATCGGTTGGGCGCAGAGATACAAAGCTGGATATAGCCCAAAAAATCGGTGCGACCGACGCGGTAAACAACACCAAAACCGATGCCGGACGGGCGGTTATGGAGCTAACCGGCAGCCATGGCGCCGACCTTGTCGTCGAAACCTCGGGTGCGGCGCCTGCTGTGCAGCAGGCGATAGAAATGGCCGCCGAAGGCGGGCATCTTGCGATGGTGGGTTTTTACGAGGAGCCGCTGCAAAACCTCGATTTCGGCAGCTTTGTATTTAAGCGGCTTACGGCGAAGGGTATCATGGGCGAGCTGGGGCTTGTGCCAAAGATAATAGACTACATGGCGAAAACAAATCTTTCGCTTGAGGGGATGGTAACCCGGATAATTTCGCTTGACGAGGCGCCAGGCTACTTTGCCGGTCACAGGGAAATGCGAAAAAGCGACATTAAAGTATTGGTTAAGATTAATTGAGGGTTGTATGGCGGCGTGCGGCATTACCTTGTCGGCAAAAGCGCAGCCGAGGATTTTGTGCTTCTTACATTTTAGCAGCGCGCCGAAGGCAAAGATGAGTATAATCTCAGGCTGCGAAAACGGGGCAAATCTTTCAAGACCATATACGAAGAATAGAATAGATTAGTCCGAATATTGAACATATTTTAAACAAATCTCGCATATACATAAAGCAAATCCGGAATATGCGAGGTTGTTTCAATATGACAAATGAGCAAATAAATGTGATGGAGCCCGGCGAGTTTGCCGCCGATTTGATATTCGAAACCAGCCAAACCGTAAATGTGGCAAGCGATTTTATACTTCCGGACTATCTGCCGGATATAGAGCGGATTATGCGCGTAACCGCCAGCACAGAGGGTGAAAGCGAGCAGATATCGGACGGCATGCTCAGCTTCAGCGGCGAGGTGATTTACACTGTACTTTACCTTTCCGAAGACCGCCAGCTCAGAAGCGTGGCATTTGCCGAGGATTACAGTGGGGATGTGGCGGCAGAAGGTGTGATGGACACCGACATTGTGCTTTCCCATACCGATGTGGAGGACGTGTGCGCACAGCTGACAAATCCGCGCAAGCTGATGTTGCGCGGCAAGGTATTGTATTACGCCCGCGTCTATCGCACGCACAGAATAGAGCCGGTTATAAGCGGGATACGCGGCGTCGAAGACGAGCTGACGCTCGAGCGCAATAAAATCGAAGTGCCCGCAATGGAGGTCCGGCGGGAGCGCAGTGAGGAGCTGAGCGGCAGCATTGACATCGAGCTTGACGCGTCGCAGCCGCCGGTAGGCCAAATCGTGCTGTGCGAGCTGGATATCGTGACCATTTCATGCACCGCAGAAAGCGGGATGCTCAGCTATCGCGGCGAGGGCATACTGCGCTGTCTGTATGAGACGCCGGAGGGCGGCTATGCGGTCGTGACCCAGCGCTTCCCGCTGAATGCCGAGCTTGCGCTCGGTCTGCGCGGCAACTGCGGATGCCATGCGAAAGCCAAGACCGGCGAAATCACCGCGTCGGTGGAACCCAACAGCTATGGCGAGCCGCGCATAATAGAGGTTGACTATACATATCAGCTCGACGTGCCCGTGTTTTACGCCTCTACGGTCAGACTGACGCGTGACATATACTCGACAGAGTATGAATGCACGCCCGAGTTCGGAAGCTGTGTGCTGCGCAGCCCTGCCAAAAGCTTTGACACGAATTTCACGGTCAACGCTGTAAAGCCCCGCGGCGAGGTGACGACCGACATAAAAGGCTCGCTTATTATGCCGATTATGACCGAGGCGACGGCAACCATAACCGACATGAAGCTTGACACTGCGAAAAATAAGCTGATCGCGGAAGGCATGGCCGACATATTCATGCTCGCGCTGTGCAGGCAGGAGCCCAAAACCACCGCTGTGGTCGAACACGACGCAGACCAGGCGGCTGAATCCGAACAAGCAAATCCAAGCGGCGAGCCGGACCATACCTATTGCGCCGTTACCTTCAGCTATCCGATCAAATGCGAGCTTGACGCACGCGGTCTTGCGGATGGATTCGGCTGGCAGTGCAGCGTCGGTGTCTCGAATGTAAAGGGCAGAATGGATTCGACAAACGTCTATGCCGATTTTGAAGTAAATCTCAATATCGTTACCGAAAATGTGGGCACCTACGAGTATGTAACCGCGGCGACGCTCGACACCTCAAAGATAGTCGCAAAACCCGCGGCGTCGCTTCTGCTGTACTATCCGTCCGAAGACGAAAATCTGTGGGATATTGCGAAAAAATACTCGACCACAAGGCGCGATATTGTCGCCGAAAACGGAATTGCCGAGGACGCAAAGCTGCCGCGCGTTCTCACTGTCCCGTCGCCCGAAAAACGCAAGGCAATATTTTCAAAAATAATATAAGAGCGGTTTTTTGCGGGCACCGGACGTCCTCGTCCGGGTTAATATAAAGGCGCCGCTCCGAAGTTATGACGACTTCGGGCGGCGCTTCGGTTTATCTGTTGTAAATTTTCTCAAACCACTGTTCGGACTGTGGGATTGGTCTGGCATCCTCCCACTCGAAAACAGGCGGCTTTGACAGAGAGGTCAGGGTCACGCGGCAGATTTTGTTTCGCAGCGGGTCGTCTCCCGGCGGTCTGCCGGGTATAAGATACGAGCCGCGGCTGATGCCGCCCCGCGCGATGTACTCGCCCATCGCGCAAAGGTAAACATACCGGGTTATAAGCGTGTCATAATAGATGGCAAGCTCACGCAGCGCGTCAAAGTCGCCGCGCATAACGAGGATTTCCCGCTCGATGGCGTCAAGCTCGGCGCGAGCGGCGGCTGCCGCGTCGACTATGGCTTTCGGGTCGCGCAGAAATGCGGCGGAGCGTGACATAAGCTCACCGCCCGCAGCCCTGCGCGCCAAAATATCGGCTGCCGAAAGCGTATGGGTGCCATCGGAGGAAAGCCTGTCAAACAATGCGGCCCCGCGAGATTCGCTCGGAGGCTCGGCTGCGGGCGATGTGGTGCGGCTCGCGATTCGCTGTGCTGCGCGCAGCGCGCCGACTTGAGTGGAGTTGAGCGCCGAGCCGCCCGGGCGGGTCACGCCGAACACGCCGGCGGCCTCTCCTATGACGTAAAGTCCCGGCAGTGAAGTCGATTCGTACCAAACATCGACCGAAAAGCCCCCGTTGTTGTGCTGGGCGCAGACATCGATTTCAATCGGCTGGGTACAAAGGTCAACGCCGTGCGAGGCGAAAAACTCCACCGCGCGGCGGTTCATGGCGCAGAGCCTTTCAAAAGGCGTTTTGCCGCCCGCCGCGCCCGATGCCTGCAGGTACTCTCGCGCATCGGAGGGAAGATGTGCGGGCAGGTAGCCGTCGGGATTGCGTGTAAAGTCCATATATACCCGCCGCCCGGCGGCACGTTCGGCATACACGGCAAGGTCAACCGTCGACGAGCCGCCAGGGCGAATTTTATAGGTCCTCGCGTTTTCATCGAAGCTCAAACCTTCGCATTTCCGAGGGTCAAACGGCCACTCGTAGCCCTTTCTGAACACCGCGCCGAAAAGCTCGGACGGCGAGTCAAATACATCGGCTAAAAACTCGCGCTCGGTGCCGCGTGCGTCTATCGAATAGTAGCGAGGAATTACCTGCTGGTAGGAGCCCGAAAGGTTCCAGCGCGGCGAAAGCGAGGCAATGCCGTATTGCCATTCGGTTAGATTACGACCCTCGGCGCCGGCGAGAAAAGGGACGCCATGTGAGCCGGTCTGGCTTTCAGGATATACGCTCGCGGCGTAAATCGCCGCCGGTCCGCCGGTCGCCCACACCACCGAGCGCGTGCCAAAGCAAATAAGCCCGAGCGGGTTGTCTGCCGTCACATAATCCCGGCAGATGGCGACGAGGCCGGTCACTTTGCGGCCTGCGGTCAAGATTTCAACCGCTCTGCAGCCGTCGAACACCCTGATTTTGTTGCGGCGCACCGCCTCCTCAAGACGCTCGGTCATAATGCGCGAGGTCAGCGGCCCGCAGGAGGTTGCTCGGCCCCGCCCGCCGTCGTGGTCGGTGCGATAGGCGACATATTCGCCGAAGTCGTTTGTGGGGAAGGGAACGCCAAGCTCGACAAGATTCAAAAACGCTCGCGCCGAGCCCGCAGCCTCGACCAGCGCAAGGTCGCCATGCATCGCACCGCCTGCAGAAAGCGACTTTGCAAGCTCTACAACCGAGTCCTCGCGGTCGCCGGTCAGCGAGAGTTTGTAATAGGTCTGCTTGTCCGAGCCTGTGTTGCGCGATGTGCCCATTTCCATGCCCTCGGTGACAAGCGCAATGTCGCGCACGCCCAGCCTGTGCAGCCGGTCGGCACAGGCAAGCCCGGCTGCGCCGCTACCCACGACTGCCGCCGCCAGAGAAATGTAGGGAACGGTATATGAATTCAGTTTTATGTACTCCATATTATCACAACTGCGAAATATGCATTCCGCCGTCAAGGTATAAAATCTCACCGGTCGAGTAGCGCAGCGCGCCGGCGGCAAGCGCCGACACTGTGTCTGCTATATCGTCGGGCCGGCCGATTCGGCCGAGCGGCGCAAGACCGCCTGCAAGCAGCGTTTCATAGCGCTCGCGTACCGGCGCAATCATGTCGGTATCGATTATGCCCGGGCGGATTTCATAGACGTTGATGCCGTATTCTGCCAGCCGCGCGGCAAAAAGTCTTGCCGCCATCGAAAGCCCGGCTTTGGAGATGCAGTACTCGGCGCGGTTGAGGCTTGCGGTTTCGGCCGAGATAGAAGTTATCGTAATAATTGCACGCGGCGTCTCGGGCACAGGAGCCTCTGCCATGCGTTTTGCCGCGTACTGGGTCAAAAAGAATGTCCCGCGCAGGTTGATGTCCATCACGCGGTCGAAGGATTCCGGCGTAAGCTCCAGTATATCCATGCGCTGCTCGGGTGCGACGCCCGCGCAGTTTACAAGCACGTCCAGCCTGCCAAAGCACTCGTATGCGGTATCGACAACTTTTCGGCGCCCCTCATCGTCCGAGATGTCTGCCGAAACATATCTCCACTCTGCGCCGAGCGCGTCAAGCTCGCTGCACAGCGACTGCACCGAGCTATGTTCTGTGCCTCGCCTTGAGCATCCGACAACGCCGAAGCCTTCGGACGCAAGCCGCAGCAGCACAGCCCGCCCGATTCCGGAGGCCGCGCCGGTAACAACAGCCACGCGGGGATTGTTTGCTTTACTGCTGTCTACACCGGTCATTTGCCCGCCTCCGCCCTTTCTTTAAGCAGGTCTTGATATATAGGAAGATAAATTTCGCTGTCGCGCACGGGGCAGCCGACCGGCCGGAATCCGCCGAGCAGCTGCGAGCATTTTCCACAGGTTAGGCAGGACTTTTTGCGGTCGAACTTGCCGACGGCAATATCGCGTGGGAAATCGGGATAGCAAAGCGACATGCGGCCATAGCCGACGATGTCTATCATGCCGTCCTCAATCGCGCCCGCGGCGACATAAGGGGACGATTCACCGAGATATGAGTAGCCGGCGCCGACGAATGTCAGTTCCGGGTAGGCGTTTTTGACCTGCGCCGAAGTGTTTATCATGCGTTCGACGCCGCGCAGGGGCGGCTCGGGCGAGGTTGGCACGCCTTTGCCGTATGGCCGGTTGACATGAGGATTGTAGTAGGGTGTGCCCATCGTAAGGCTGAAAAGCGTGCAGCCGCGGTCGCGCATATCGCCGATAAGCCGAAGCGGCTCGGTCAGGTCGCATGCCACGCTGCCGTCGGTCGGCACGCCGAACCCCCACGGATAGGGCATCATGTCGGACATGCCCACACGCGAGGATACAATCGTATCCGAAGGCAGCGCTGACCGCACCGCCGAGATTGTGTCCAGCGTCAGCCGCGCGCGGTTTTCATAAGGCCCGCCGTACTTGCCGGGACGCTGATATGCCGAAAGAAGCTCGGCATAAAGATAGCAGTGGCAGCATTTTATGTCTACGCCGTCAAATCCTGCCTTTCGCGCAAGCACTGCAGAGCGCACGAAAGCCTCGGGCAGCCGGTCAAGATAATCATCGTCTACCACCGGATAGTCGGGCGGCAGAGGCAGCCTGTCATTTAGCGGCAGGCTGTGATGCGTTATGACAGGTGCGGGTTTTCTGCCGCGTTTGGAGTAGCGCCCCGAGTGAGTGAGCTGCACTATGACTTTCACATTGGGGTTTTCGGTTTTAATTTGCTCGACAAGCCGCTTGTATGCGTCCACATTCTCCGGCGTTATCATCGCCTGCCTGTCAAACGAGCGCGCGTCCTCTTGAACGGCCGTCGCCTCAAACCATATCAGCCCCGCGCCGCCGCGCGCAAAGCGCCGATAGCGCCGAACAATGGTTTCGGTCGGCGAGTTGTCCTCGAGCGCAAAGTCGCCCCCCTCCATCGGATGGACGGCAAGCGAGTTTTCGAGCGTAACATTTGTCCCGCTTATTTTCACAGGAGAAAGCAATACTGGGAGGTTTTCGGACCGCGGGAACTTGTAGCCGCCGGCAGCGATTTCTTTTTCAAGTTTATCGGTAGTCATTTTGTTTCCTCCGCTTACAGTTGCGGCGGAGCGGTGTGCGCCGCGCCGCCGTTTTGATTGTTGCCTATGAGTTCGGGTCGAGCAGCGATTTAAGATAAGCCGCATCGTCAAGCATCGCCTCGAGCGTGTCGTCGGGCGAAAACTCGAGCAGCAGCCCGTGGTCTTGTCCGGGCCGGCCAAACCGGCATATTGTGTCGAGATAGCGTCTCCATACTCCGCCGTCGTCTCGCAGAGGGAATTTTTTCGCGCCTTCCCAGTTAAACACATGGACGTGGAGCAGGTGCGGTGCCGCCATGCGCAGTGCCTCGAGATTATAGTCGAGCGGTTTAAACTGATTGGGCTGCCAGTAAAGGCAGACGTTCGGCGGGTGCGAAAGCTCCTCCAGCAGCCGAAGTGCCGATGCCGGCTCGTCGGTCAGCGTGCCGCCATGCCATTCAAAGGTGACGGTCAGCCCATGCCTGTGCGCTTCGGCGGCGAAATCAATGATATCAGCCACAATATCGGCGCGCTCTGCGGGCGCAGTTTCGGCGCTGCCTTTCGTGCCCGCCCAAATGCGGATATTCGGCGCGCCAAGCGCGAGCGCGGTTTCGATTACCGCACTCCGGTCGGCACTTTTCCCGGCGCGGTAATACGAGCCGTATGAAACGCAGCGCAGCCCCGTATCTTTGCACAGGGCGGCGGCGGTTTTGGCGGCGTCGAGGTCGCCGTGCGGCACATGGATGTCGCCTCCCCATTCAATGCCGTCAAGCCCGGCAAGCGAAGCGGCCCGCACAACGCCGGCTATGTCAAACTTGCGGAAAGTAACCGAAACAAGTCCGGTGAAAAACATACCGATGCCTCCGTCCTATGCCATGGTCTCAAGCATGTCAAGCGTTACTTCGTACCTGGTTGCCTCTCCCCTGACAAGCGCCTCGTACTCGGCGAACATATACTCGCCCATGCGCCGCACTTCGCTGCCGATACTCCCGGCGATATGCGGTGAAAGGAAGATGTTGGGCAGCCTGTAAAGCTCGCTGCCGGGCAAAGGCGGTTCGGGGTCGGTGACGTCCAGCAGCGCGACGCGGGTCGGCACCTCGCGCATGGCGCACGCAAGCCCCTCTTCGTCGACCTGCGCACCGCGCCCGGTGTTGATAAAGGTTGCGTTCGGCTTCATTTTTGCAAACAGCTCGCCCGTCAGTATCCCGCGGGTTTCTTCTTTGTTTGCAAGATGGTTTGAGATGACGTCGCACTCCGAAAATATGTACTCGAGCGTCGTTTTGGTGACGCCAAGCTCGGCTGCCGCCTCCTCTGACAGGAACTTGTCATATACATAGACCTGCAGCCTGTGACGGCGCAGCAGCTCTATTACCAGACGCCCTATCATACCGGCGCCGATAATGCCCACTTTTGCGTCGTAGTTTCCCTCAAACCGCACGGGGCAGACGCGGTTGTCCCAATTTTCGCGCGAGCCATACTTGAGCCGCTGAAAATACCCCTTGTTGGCAAGCAGGATTTGCGCAACCGTAAACTCGGCGACGGGGACTGCGTTTGCACCCCAAGCGCTGAATACGCGCACTCCGCGCAAAAGAAAATTGCGCGCAAACCCTTGTACCGAGCCGGCGGCATAAAAGACCGCCGAAAGCGAGGGCAAATATTCGGCTATCGCCTCGGACGAGAGCGCCGGCATGCCCCAGGTCGAGAAAATGTATTTTGCGTCAGCAAGCAGCTCGCGCTGTGCCTCAAGGTCATCGGTGCCGAACTTTGTGATATACGGGATTTCGCCGAAACAGGCTTCCATGCGCTTTCTAAGCTCCGGCGAATAAGCGTTGTCAATCGCCCCGGCTGACGATGACATGAAAATCGCTTTTTCCATAACCAAACACCCTGCGCCGATGCGGGCGTGTCCCAAAGTGAAGCGAGGCGCGTCTGCGTCGGCGCGTTTCCTTTCGACAGAATTTTTCAAGTTGCGGTTAGGATATCAGCTTACATCGTCGCTGAAGATAGGTTCTTCGGTGTCATCAGGCTCGGCGGGCTTGTCCTGCTCGAGCGGGTCAATCATAAGCTCCTTGATTTTCGGCCATGCCGCATAGGTGCCCATAAAGGCGGTGCCCGAAAACAAAATCACGAACGGGAACATAATGCCGACCGGGAAAAACAGCAGCATCAGATAATAGTTGAACAAAACCATGCATACAATGCCGACCACTGCCGCAAGGTTGCGCTTGATGTTGACAAGCGCAAATATCAGCGCGTTTTTAAGCACCTTTATGAGCTTCAGGTCAAACGTAACAATCAAAATATACACATAAAAGCGCATCATGACATAGTAGAGATACACCACGACAATGGCCGAGAACAGCAGGTTGGTCACAATCGTGCCGGTATTTGCCAGGAAGAAAATAATGTCAAATGACAAAAGCAAAAACGAAAGCACGTCAATAATACCGAGCACAAGCGCCTGTTTCCAGTTGCGCTTTATGGCATAGGTGAAGTCTTTCCATAAAAACAGAGGCTCGCCGCGCACAATGTTGCGCATGACATAGGTCACGCCCGCGCGCACCGGCCCGAATGTGACAAGCACCAGCGCGCCCAATGCAAACAATGTGTAGGTTACGGGCGTCAGCACCTGTTTTATGGTCGGGATGCCGTAAACCCCGAGCAGCGCGCCTGAAACCGGCGAGAGGGGCATGTTTTTAAACAGCCCGTAAAAAGCGCCGTATTGAAGCGCTCCGGCGGTCGGTATCATGCGGTTGAAGTTGCCGGAAAGCCCCAGCATGAATATAAGCACCGGGAAGTTACCGAGCACAAGTAACATGTTCAGCGTAAACAAGGGTGAAATATTACGCCAAAACATCTTGAAAAACAGCGGCAGATTTCGGGGCGCGTTAGGGTCAAAGCTTGATTTCGGCACGCCCTTTCCGTCGCGGTCGGGATGAAACAGGTTGAATAAAGTAAACTTTTTCTTTTTTTGTGTGTTTTTTTTGCCTGTATTTTTGGATTTCGCCATGTTGACTTTTTGCCGGACTGATTCCGGCCTCCTTCTACAATATCATAAGTATGTAAAGCGCTGCGGAAATGAGCGCCATAAGCTGTGTTGCGCCGCAAAAATATACAATATACCGCCGGGTTTGTGTGCGCGACATCAGCGCCTTCACCGACGGCACGGAAGACGTGAGAGTCAGCCTGTGCGTGGTAGACTTTTCGCAGCTATCGACGTAAAGCGCGGTCGCGGCGGCAATCATCGCGCCCTGTACAATGTAAACGAAAATAGACGGCCGGGCCTGCCACAGCAGCGAGATGCCGTGACCGGCGGACGCGCCGAGATAAAGCGCCAAAATGAAGTTGAACATCGGCGCAAACACCGTAAAGCCTGACAGAAAAATCAAAATCAGGTATTTTTCAAGTTTGAGGAATGACAGCGCCAGCGCAACCGGCGAAAATGGGCCGGCTGCACCCACGTCGCCGAGCGGCGACAAGGCCAGCTCGCCGCCGAACAGTATACCGGCCGCATATCCGACGGCAGTTACACAGCCGAAGAAGAGATATATCCTTTTCCGGCTTTGATTATACATACACATCACCGGATTAATTATATGCGTGTCCGGCAGCTAAAAGAAGTGGTTTGCAATTTGCCCGCGAAAGCAGCAAAATCCGCTTTGAAAGGGCGCACCCGGCACGCATTATCACCGGTGTGGGCTTTGCATTGTGGATTTGTATAGGATTCGGGGCTTTATCAAAAGCTGCAGAGGATTCGGAGCTGTCACAATAGCCATTTTATCCCGCGTCACCGATACAGGGGGTCGCCGCGCATATTCTGACGGCTCGGCAACATGGGGCTGCGCAAGCTTTTCGGCGGCTTCGGGGCGCGTCAAACGCAGGCAATGCGCTGTAAATAGTGAAGTTTGTTTGCCGGCCGGGACTTGCGCGCAGTATCTTCCGGGGATTCGGCCGCTACATTGCCGAAAGCTCGTCCGCACGGCGGGTGCAGGCCGCCATCGCGGCGCGCAGCGCCTCCTCAAAGCCGCGCTCGCGCAGCACGGCGAGCGCCGCCTCGGTTGTGCCGCCTTTCGAGGCGACCAGACCTATCATCTCGTCCGGCGTCTTTCCGGACATACGCAGCATTTTCGCCGAGCCCTCTACCATAGAGCAGATAATATCAAGCATTTCAGCGGGGGCTATGCCTTGCTCTGCCGCCCCGTCATATATTGCGCGAATCAGCGAGTATACATAAGCCGGCGCCGACGCGGTAACGCCGATAATGGCGTTCATTTGCGACTCGTCCACCACAAGCACCTCGCCAAGCGACGAGAATATGCCGAGCGCAAACTCAAAGTCGTGGTCAGATACCGGCTCGTTTCGGGTCAGGGCCGTGACGCCCATGCCTATCATCAGCGGCGCGTTCGGCATGGTGCGGATAACCGCCGCGCCGTTGCCGAGCAGCTCGGTTATGCGCGCGATTGAAACGCCGGCCATAATGGATATAAACACTTTTCCGGCGGTCGGCACACTGCCTATCATGCCCGCAAGCTCCGCAAAATTTTGCGGCTTGACGGACAGGACAATATAATCGGCCCATGCGACCGCCTCTGCGGCAGTGCTGTGACAGGTATATCCCTGTCCCTCGAACCGTGCGTATTGTGCCGGATTTGTGTCATAAAGCGAGATTTGCAAATCGCTTTTTCCGGCAAGCCCTCCGATGATTGCGCCGGCCATGTTGCCGACACCGAGAAATGCGATATTTTTCAATGCATTCGCCACCTATATTGGTTATTATAGATAATAATATCACAATGTGTGGCAATTGTCTACAACCAACCGCGATTTTAAGGCATGCCGCGCACCGGTAAGGCGGCAAAATGCATGAAAGTCGGACCGGCTTTAAACAATGCTTTATTCGGCTATTGAAAAATTGGGAATGGGAGTATATAATATATGGAGCAAAACCGTGGATAATGATTACATGGCGGAGGAAGCTACTATGACCGACAGAGAGCGGGTAAAAGCTATTTTGCATTACCAGGATTACGACCGCATGCCACTTGTCCATTTCGGTATTTGGGCCGAGCTTCTTGACGTCTGGTACAGCCAGGGCAAGATGACGCGTGAATATTACGAGGAATGCCGCAGTGGGCGCCGCGACGTGCTTTGCGATCTCGGCTTTGATTTTGAATGGGGTGCGCAGATAGGTGTCGCGGGCGCGCTTGTACCCGGTTTTGAATATCGCGAACTCGAGCGCGACGACGAGGGCAATGTGACGTATATCAACGGCAACGGACTTATCGAACAGAGGCGCGACGGCGCGGTATCAATCCCGAAAACGGTCGGCACACTGCTCGACGGGCGCGAGGCGTGGGAAAACCTCTATAAGCCCAAAATGACACCGGGCGAACACAGATACAATCGCCCCGCATACAGGGCGTTTGCCGAAGGATACAACAAAACCGCGGAAAGACCGGTCGGAATTTTCGTCGGCAGCTATTACGGCTGGATCCGCGATATGCTCGGCGTCGAGGAGCTGGCATATCTCCAGTCGGACGACGAGGAGCTTTACGCCGAGATTATCACGACCTTGGGCGAGCTCAACTATCAAAACACCAAAGCTATGCTCGAGGAGGGGATCCGTCCCGACTTTGCCCACATGTGGGAGGATATATGTTTTAAGAACGGCCCGCTCGTAAACCCGGAGGTGTTTGCAAAGTATGTCGGCCCGCAGTATAAGCGAGTGACCGACCTGCTGCGTGAGTATGGCTGTGACATCGTGTCGCTCGACTGTGACGGCAACATAGACAAGCTCGTTCCGATTTGGATTGAAAACGGCGTCAACACCATGTTCCCAATCGAAGTCGGTACATGGAACGCATCGATAGAGCCGTGGCGCGAAATGTATGGCCGCGAGCTGCGCGGTGTGGGCGGCGTGAACAAGCTGGTGTTCGCGCAGGACTATGCCGCTATTGACCGCGAAATCGAGCGGCAGCGCAGGCTTGTCGAGCTGGGCGGCTACATACCTTGTCCCGACCACAGGCTTCCGCCGGAAACCAAGTGGGAAAACGTGCAGTATTACTGCGAGCAGTTTAGAAAAGTATTCGGCGGCTGATATATTGCCGCACAAATAATATAAAGTGCCTGTCCGCGCGGATATCGCGCGGACAGGCCAACGCTGATGTATATGAATAAACAACAGCTTGCAAGGATTTTTGCCCATCCCCCGGAGCTTGTGACAAAGCGGCTGCTTTTGCGAAAACTGCAGGTCACAGACTATGCCGATATGTACGAGTATTCCCGGCTTGAGGAAGTTACCTGGTATTTGCTTTGGGAGCCTCACCCCGACGAGCATTACACAGCGCGCTATCTTGACAGCCTGCAAGACCAGTATAAAAACGGCGAGTATTACGATTGGGGCGTCGTTTGGCGCGAAACGGGAAAGCTCATAGGCACCTGCGGTTTCACGTCATTTGATCTGCAGCACAACCGAGCAGAGGTAGGATATGTCATAAACCCAGCCTACCGCGGCAGAGGCATTGCGCCGGAAGCGCTTATGGCGGTGCTCGACTATGCCTTCAACGAGCTGCGGCTCCACCGCATCGAGGCAAAATACATATCCGGCAACGATGCCAGCCGAAGGGTGATGGAGAAATGCTGCATGACCTTTGAAGGTATTTTGCGCGACTATATGTATGTAAAGCGCCAATACCGCGATATTGGGATTTGCTCGATACTTGCCGGCGAGTTCAAAAGCAAGTTTGGAAACACGCGCTTTTATTCGCGCAGACCGGCGCAAAGCCCGGGCAAAAGTACAGGTCTGTTTAATTTCTTTAGCAAGGAAAGGTTTTTTGAGTGAACACACTGCGACACATGCTTGATTTCGGTTCTCTTAACGATGAGGAATGGGACTCACTTTGCCGCGAAGCCGACAAAATTCGGCAAAACCCGGCCGCATACGCATCCGCACGTCAGGGCGCGGTGCTTGCAACACTCTTTTTCGAGCCGAGCACGCGCACTCAGCTTTCGTTTCAGACCGCGATGCTGCGGCTTGGCGGGAGTGTCATAGGGTTTTCCGACCCCGGCTGCAGCTCGGTTGCAAAAGGGGAGAGCCTGCGCGATACTGTGAAAATCGTCGGCACCTACGCTGACGTGATAGTTATCCGCAGCCCGCTCGAAGGCTCGGCTTATGCGGCGTCGCTTTATTCGCCCGTGCCGGTTATAAACGCCGGCGACGGCGGTCACCTGCACCCGACGCAGACAATGACTGATTTATATACGCTTCGGCGCGAGCTGGGGCGCTGCGACGGCCTGAAAATCGGAGTGTGCGGGGACCTCTATTACGGCAGAACGGTTCACTCGCTGCTGTCGGCACTGGCAAGATATAAAGGAAACAAATTTTATCTCATTTCAACCGACTCGCTGCGTATTCCCGAATACTGCGCACGCGAGCTTAAAGATTCGGGCGCCGAGTTTTATGAAGTCAAAACCATCGAGGAATGTATCGGCGAGCTTGACGTGCTCTACATGACGCGGGTGCAGCGCGAGCGGTTTGCCTCCGCGGAGGAATACCAGCGGCAGGCCGGCGTATATGTACTGACCACGGACAAGCTCAGGCATGCCAAATCTGACCTTGTGATACTTCATCCGCTGCCCAAAGTTGACGAAATCGCGCCGGAGATAGACGACGACCCGAGGGCAAAATATTTTGCACAGGCGGAAAACGGGCTTTATATTCGCATGGCGCTGATACTCTGGCTGACGGAAAACATGGAGCATGCCAACCGCAAGCCGATACATAGCGCGTATCCGATACCTGCCGAGCGAATCTGCAGAAATCCTCGCTGTGTGACCTCGCGCGAAAAGTATCTGCCGGCTCTTGCTGTTGGCGACCGCTGCGCTTTTTGTGCCCACCTTGTGGGCTGATTTCGGTGTAAATGGTGCCGAAAAGCGCGCTTTTTGCTTTGGGGCAAGGAATTTACAAAATATTCTTGAATTGTGCCGGGTATTATTATATAATGAGGAAGTTAACTATAAGCACCGGAGGTTTACTTGATGGTTCTGTTTTTGGCGGAGGCTGCCGCAACCGATACGCCGACTTATGGAAACCAGGGCTGGGTAACCATTGTAATGCTGATTATCATGCTCGGCGTGTTTTACTTTTTCCTGTATCGCCCGCAGAAAAAGCAGGAGCAGCAGATAACCGAGATGCGCAACAGCCTTGAGGTTGGCGACGAGATAACCACCATCGGTGGTATAATCGGAAAAGTAATCAGCATAAAGGAAGACACAGTTCTGCTGGAGACCGGAAACGACAGAAGCAAAATACGCATACTTCGCTCCGCCGTTAAATCAATTGACGTGAAAGCATCGGAGATTGAAGAAGAGGAAAAGGGCAAAAAATCAAAGTAAAATAAATAAGGGACAGGCTTTCCCCCCCCCCCGATATTGCCGGCCCGCCGGCGGCATCCTGTCATAACGCATGCCCGCTGTGCATATCAATGTTACAACAGATAAATACACGGCGGGGTGTGCATGAAAATGGATGCAAAGCTACTGAAAAGCGCGGTTCTGGCAACAGGGATTGCCTATCTTGCCGCTGCGGGACTTCTGCTCGTGCTTGGCACGGCGGCATATAATCTCCAGGACCCGGACAAATATCTGACGGCATTTGCAATAATTGCTTTGGTGCTGTCGGCTGCTGCATGCGGTTTTTCGGCATCGCGGCTCAACGGCGAGGCCTCATTTGCGTGCGGGCTGACTGCCGGCGTGATATTTGCGGTGCTGCTTTTCATTGTCAGCATAATACTTCCGGGCGAGGGATTCGGTCTGCCGGTCAACGCCGCAACGGCGCTGTGTACCATAGGGATTTCGGCGCTTGTGGCACATCTGTGCCGCCCGCGCTCGCCATCGGTATCACAGCTCCGGCGCAAAGCCAGACGGGCCCGCGCCGGCCATTAACATAATATCGCTTTCATCATAAAATATAAAAAATAAAATACAGATTAAGAAGGAATGGTTATGAAAAACGTAAAAACCCTCAACAAAACCAATTCAGCAAAGCGTGCCGTCGCTGCAGGCTGCGGCGAGTGCCAGGCTTCCTGCCAGTCCGCATGCAAAACTTCCTGCACGGTCGCAAACCAGAAGTGCCTCCGACTGACAAAGAAATCGGAAAATAAATGACAACTTGCGTTCACACGTTCAAGTGCTGTGGACAACGCATAGCGCTTGACGTGCCCAGCGGCGCGGTCCATGTGCTGAGCGAGCTGGCATTTGAAATGCTGCAGCGCATCGCGCCGCCCCTCGCTCCCGAGTGCCCGGCATCGCTGCGCTATGAGCTCGCCAAATATGACAGCACCAGTGTTTCGGAGGCTTACCAGGAGCTTTATTCCTTATATAAGGACGGGCTGCTTTTCTCCGAAGATGTGGAGTATGAAATGCCTCCGTCCGGCGTTGTCAAATCGATGTGCCTGCATGTCTCGCACGACTGCAACATGCGGTGCAAATACTGCTTTGCCGATGCCGGCGAATACAGCCGCGGCCGAAAGCTGATGAGCCTTGAGACCGGCAAAAAAGCCCTCGATTTTCTGTTTGAAAAATCGGGCAAGATACATAACCTTGAGGTGGACATGTTCGGCGGCGAGCCGCTGCTGAACTTCGACGTTGTTCGCGAGCTGGTCGCATACGGCAGGCAAAGGGAGCGCGAGCTGGGTAAGAAAATCGCTTTTACTATCACCACAAACGGCGCGCTGCTCGACGATGAAGCAATAGATTTCATCAATTCCGAGTTTTCAAACGTCGTGCTGTCAATAGACGGGCGCAGGGAAGTAAACGACCGCATGCGTACATTTGTTGACGGCAGCGGCACCTATGACACTATCCTGCCAAAATTCAAAAAGCTGGTCGAGCGGCGAGGCGACCGCGACTGGTATGTCCGCGGGACATTCACCCGCGAGAACCTCGACTTTGCCGCCGACGTCATAGCGCTTGCCGACGAGGGATTTGACCAAATCTCTATTGAGCCGGTGGTGCTGGACGAGAGCGACCCGCTTGCAATTCGCCGCGAGGATTTGCCGCGCATCTTCAAGGAATACGACAGACTCGCGCGCGAGATGATCCGCCGGTACAGGCAGGGAAGACCATTCAATTTCTTCCACTTCATGATAGACCTCGACGAAGGCCCGTGCGTATATAAGCGCTGCAAGGGCTGCGGTTCGGGCAACGAATATGTCGCGGTGACACCCGACGGCGACATTTTCCCGTGCCATCAGTTTGTCGAGTTTATGCCCATGAAGATGGGCAACGTGCACGACGGTTCATTTGACACCGAAATGCAGAGAAAGTTTGCCGGCCAAAGCATCCTCACAATTCCCGAGTGCCGCGAGTGCTGGGCGAAGTACTACTGCGGCGGCGGCTGCGCGGCAAACAACTATAAGTACAAAGGCGCGGTCGAGACGCCATATGAAATAAACTGCGAGCTTGAGCGCAAGCGCGTCGAATGTGCGCTCGCCATCAAAGCCGCAACAGCTGAATATGATGAGCAGGATGCCTGAATATAAAAACAGCCGATAACAGCCGATTTGGTCGGCTGTTTTTTTATTGAGGCGGATTGACGTCGGTCGCCGGGCAAGAATTTGCGCGAGAATTTGATATGCCAAAAGAAAATAAAATGTTTTGATTGCTTAAATATGCCGGCGATGATATAATGATGGTATTGAGTACAAACCCTCTTAAAACAAAGTCGGAGGAAAAGCAAATGTCTGACATGATTCGCGCGATAAAACTCGAGTATCCCGAAACGATACCTGTATCGGTGGGAATACTCCCGGCTGCATGGATGAAATACGGCGACGACCTTCAAAAGCTCGTCGACCGCTATCCACAGTTTTTCGGCGGCTGGCGGGTTGACCTTTCCAGCATTAAAGAGAACCTCAATCCCTTTTACAGATCCGGCAACTATGTGGACGAGTGGGGCTGCGTTTGGAGCAACCTTGAAGACGGCATAAACGCCATTGTAAAAGGGCATCCGGTCAAAAGTGAAGAGGATGTTTTCACGCTCGAGATCCCGCCCAACCGCAACGGCAGCATCCCGCACGGCTTTATGTATCTGCGGCTGCTCGACCTTTGTGGGTTTGAAAACGCCATGCTGATGTTTGCCGAAGAAGGCGAGGCCCTGCGCGTGCTTATCGACAAGGTGCTCGAATACAACATATATCAGTTTGCGCACATAATCCCCAAATTGGGCGAGATAGCATATTTCGGCGACGATTTGGGCATGCAAAACGGGCTTGCGATAGGGCCGGAGAAATGGCGCAAGTATCTCAAGCCTTGTTACCGCAAACTGTACGGCATGCTCAAGGCGGCAAAACCTGACGTGCTTGTCTACATGCATACCGACGGCTGCATTTACGAGATAATGCCCGACCTGGTCGAGTGCGGCGTCGACATCATAAACCCGCAGTATCGCGCAAACGGGCTGGACAACCTCGTGCGCGTGTGCCGCAAGGAGCAGATTATACCGATTCACCTTGACCTCGACCGCCAGCTTTTCCCGTTCGCCTCGCGCAGCGAGATTTTTGAGCATGTTGAAGAGTGTGTAAAATCACTTTATCTGCCGCAAGGCGGGCTGGGGCTAAGCGTCGAGCTGAATAACGATGTGCCGCTTGAAAACATGGAGGCGATACTGGACGCTGTCGAAAAATACCGGTTCTATAAAGGTTGAGTGAAGGTTTTGGAGCGCCGCTTTTGCGGCGCTTTGCTTTTTTATAGATAGAAGCAAGGCGATTGCGCCGAAAATTTACAGCCGGTCAAAATAAAAACATCGATTGTTAAACAATATGTGCTTGTTTTTTCGCTTTTGCCGCGGTAAACTATAATAACCCAAAATTATCAAATAAATTACAGGATGTATCAGCAGGAAAGAGAGTTGTCGGTATGGAACTTCTGCTTTTTATACTCAAAAACTGCCCGTACTGCATAGAGGCGCTGAAATGGATTGAGGAGCTTAAAGACGAAAATCCCGAATATTCTGCCGTCAAGCTAAAAATTATCGACGAGCGCACCGAAGCGGAGCTTGCAAACAGCTATGACTATTACTATGTCCCGACCTTCTTTTACGGCAAACACAAGCTTCATGAAGGCGCGGCGACAAAAGATAAAATACGCCGGGTGTTTGACGAGTATATAAAACTTTCGTCGCAGCAAGTGCCGGCTACAGAATAATTCTGTAAAACTTTAAACTTTACTTGACAAAGGAAGTTGCGCGTGATATAATACGCTGTACTGCGATATGCTTTACAGGAGGCGTGGCACAATGATTGAAAAGGCTAAAATGGCCATGCTGCTTGATTTCTATGGCGATGTTCTGACCGAAAAACAGCGCGAAGCTATGGATATGTACTATAACAACGACTTTTCGCTGTCGGAAATCGCGGAAAACACCGGCATCTCGCGTCAGGGAGTTCGTGACCGGCTCCAGAAAAGCGAGCAAATAATAGTTGACCTTGAAAGCAAGCTGCGTCTTTACGAGCGATACTGCGCGAAAAAAGCGGATGTCACGCGCATTGTCAACTTGCTTGAGCAAATTAAAAGGCTCGCGCCCGCAGAGATAAGCGAGATAATTGAGATAGCAAACGGTCTTTTGGATAAATAAGAATGGGTAACGGTATGTTTTCAAGTTTGGTCGATAAAATGGCGGGCGCCCTTAAAAAGTTCAGAAACAAGGGCAAGCTCACCGAATCAGATGTCCGCGAAGGTATGCGCGAGATAAAACTCGCGCTGCTTGAAGCCGACGTCAACTTTAAAGTGGTGCGCGACTTTGTCGCAAAAGTCACCGAACGGTCGGTCGGCGCCGAGGTGCTGGAAAGTTTGGTGCCGGCGCAGCAAATAGTCAAAATAGTAAACGAAGAGCTTGTTGCCCTGATGGGCGGCACAGCGGAAAAACTTAATATATCGCCAAAGCCCCCGACGGTTGTGATGATGACCGGACTTCAGGGCGCGGGAAAAACCACTCATGCCGCAAAGCTCGCGTTCATGCTCAAAAAACAGGGCAAGCGCCCGCTGCTTGTCGCCTGCGACGTCTATCGCCCTGCCGCGATAAAGCAGCTTCAGATAGTCGGCGAGCAGGCGGATGTCCCGGTCTTTGAGATGGGCGATAAGACAAACCCGGTCGAGATTGCGCGCGCAGGTGTCCAAAACGCAATCGACCATGGCAATGACTATGTGATAATCGACACCGCGGGCCGGCTGCATATCGATGAAGATATGATGGCCGAGCTGCAAAATATCAAAGCCACGGTAAACCCCGCGGAGATACTGCTCGTAGTGGATGCCATGACCGGACAGGACGCCGTCAATGTCGCCCAGAGCTTCAACGACATGCTGGACATAACCGGCGTGGTGCTGACAAAGCTGGACGGCGATACGCGCGGCGGCGCGGCGCTTTCGGTGCGCTATGTGACCGGCAAGCCGATTAAATTTATCGGTACCGGCGAAAAGATTGACAAGCTCGAGCAGTTTCACCCCGATCGCATGGCGTCGCGCATACTCGGTATGGGGGATGTGCTGTCGCTTATCGAAAAGGCTGAAGCCGCCTTTGACGAAAAGAAAGCCGCCGAGCTTGAGCGCAAACTGCGCGAGCAGTCTTTCACGCTGGACGATTTTCTTGATCAGTTCAAGCAGATCAGAAACATGGGCTCGATCGAGCAGCTGCTTGGCATGATGCCGGGCATCAAACCGGGCGATATAGACAGCGCAAAAATTGACGAGCGCGCTATCGACCGATTGGAAGCGATAATCCTTTCGATGACGCCCGAGGAGCGCGCAAAGCCGGAGATAATCGGCGCGTCGCGCAAGCGCCGCATCGCGTTGGGCAGCGGCAACTCGGTCGAAGCGGTCAACAAGCTGTTGCGCCAGTTCGAGATGACTCAGAAGATGATGAAACAGCTTTCAAACTCGGCCATGCCGCGAGGATTGGGACGCATAGCCGGCGTAAAGCTGCCAAAATCCCAGAAAAAATCCAAACGAAAGAAAAAGCGCAAATAAAGCACAAACAATTTTAAATTTTATATACACAAAACCGGAGGAATATATTAAATGGCTGTAAAAATAAGACTCAGACGCATAGGTGCAAAAAAAGCACCTTTCTACAGAATCGTAGTTGCGGATTCCCGCTATCCCCGCGACGGCAGGTTTATAGAGGAAATCGGCTACTATAACCCGCTCACCGATCCGGCGGAGATAAAGGTCGACGCTGAAAAGGCAAAGAAGTGGATTGCAAACGGTGCTCAGCCTACCGACACCGTGCGCGCCCTGCTGAAAAAGCAGAATGTCATTGACTAAAAATGACTGACTTAAAACAGGTTTTAAACGATATTGCGGCGGTGCTGGTCGATAGGCCCGAAGAAATCGTGATTGAGGAAGAAACACTAGGTGACGAGGTAACACTCTACCTCAGTGTTGCAGCCGGCGATATGGGCAAGGTGATAGGCAAAAACGGCCGAATCGCCAAAGCTATACGCACAGTGATGAAGGCTGCCGCAAGCACATCCGGCCGTCGCGTAAATGTTGAAATCGTCGACAAAGAGTAAAAGAGAAGGGATACGGCAAATGCCGTATCCCTTCTTTTTAACAGTAGTAGCGCAGAGTATTAGTAAATCATCAGCACCGAATACAGGCGCACTATCATTTCGGCGGCATCCTCAAAAGCTGTCTCTTATACACATCT
>DGDL01000037.1:1979-2931 GCA_002385415.1 Clostridiales bacterium UBA3953 | reverse complement strand
TGCAAAGTTATTGGCTTTGGACTCGGCGAGTATAAAGTAAATCGACGTCAGGTCGCCAATATTATACACCACTGCCGGCTCGAAAACGATATTCGAGAAGATGAGGTCGAGCATTTCGGCGCTTTCTTCATCGTATGTATACTTCGTTTTGCAAGATATTTCATAATATGCCTGAAGCGAAGTTGAGGTGGACGCCGACGACAGTGCCTCGAGCATAAATCCCGCAAAATCGGGCTCGGGATTTGTCGCCGGAATCGCAAACAGCATGGTCATATAGTCGGCCATTGTGTAATGCTTTTTCTGCTGTTCGTCGTATTTGGGGAAGGGAATAATGCCGTATTCAAAGTCGGTTTCCGCCGAGTATATTTTAAGCTCATGCGGGAAAGTGGTGATAAACAGAACGCGCCTCTCGTTGAAAAGAGTGTTGGCAACATACCAATAGTCATAGTCGACCTTGCCGCTCCAGTCATCGCAGAAAACAGCGTCGCTCGGCGTACCGGTCAGCTTCAGCACTTTGTCAATAGAGTTTATGGCGTGCTCGTTATAGATAGTTAGCTCAAATGTGTCTTCGCTTGTTTTGGTTAAAAAGGTGTTATCGCACCCCACCATAAAAGTCGCGAAAGATACATACGAGTCCATCGCCGTCCCGAAATTGTCCTTGTCGTCGATAACTCCGTTGCCGTTTGCGTCACCGGCGACGGCTTTTGAATACTCCGTCATTTTATCAATTGTCCATGTGCCGGCGCGAACCAAGTCCACAATATTGCCAAACCCATGGTCCTTTGCCAGATCGCGGTTATAAATCAATATATAGGCGCGATTTTTGTCGCGCAGAGAAAAGTCGCTCGTGGTGAAATACAGTTTGTTTCTGTAAGACAGCGCGGCGTTTACTTCGGGGTTCCAGTAATCACTGCTAAAGTCAATATAATCTACCCCGTTTATGTCGTGGAAC
>DGDL01000037.1:0-1776 GCA_002385415.1 Clostridiales bacterium UBA3953 | reverse complement strand
GTGACCAAAATCAGGCACAAAATTAATGCTGCGAGTCTTGCGGTTTCCTTCATATCGTTGATACCTTTCTTCAAACGAATTTCTCCACGGGTCAAAGAATGCAGAGCTCACAGGGGAAAAAAGCATACCAGCGCTTATTTCAAGGTTTGCAGGAAAATAGCGCCGGTTTGACTGCATTAATCGGATATAAAAGCGCTGCTGCCGAATGTGCCGGGCAGAGCAGAGCTTGCATGCGGCAAGTGCTCTGGCCCCGGACACCACGAGCAGCAGCGCAAGCGTCACAAGTGCAGATAAAATTTGATGTATCGCTACATAGGTTTATGGGAAGGTGCCGTTTACCTTAATATAATTGCCGTATTGGGCTGCATTGTGAGCGTGAATTTGCCATCGTCGGCATAAATCAGCGCCACATCGTCGAAGTTGTGCTCCTCGTCGAGCAGACTAAGCCTGTATTCGTCGCTGCTTGAGCCTGCAACTTCGACAGTGAAGGTTTTGGAAAGCGCATTGTCGTCATCGGTGTAGTAGCAGAGATAGATCATCCTCTTGCCGTCGTCGCCTGTCGCCGCGGCCGCGTAAATGTTGGGTATGTCGCAGCTGATTTTGCAGGCTGTGCCGAGGTCTTTCATATCACTCCATGCAGCTATGGGGTAATAGGTTTTCATTTTCTCGTATGTATACATCGAGAACATGCCGTTCATGCCGGTCGGGCGTGCGTCGTAGTACATGAGCATGTCGACCGGCTCGTATTGGCAGGATGCCATTACCCCCGCCGCGAATACTGCGCCTTTAAGGCCTGTCATGGTTTTTATTGAGTGATACCAGTCCTCGCCGCGGAAGCTTTTGACATAGTTCCACTCGTTGAGTATGCTTTCGACATGGCCGAGTCCGTACTCTTCAAGCAGTGCGCGGTGCCGTCTTGCGTCGGCGGCTATCTCGTCGGGCGCCGTTGCATAGCGATGCCAGGAGTAAAAGTCAAGCGGAAGCCTGTTGTCTCTGACATAGGCCAAGAATTCGCGCAGCCAAGGCTCGTCATAGTATCCAATCGCCGGGCCGCCTACCTTGATATTCGGGAAGCGCTGCTTGAGGTGTTTGGCTGTCACGGCATAAAGCTCGAAATACTGCTGGGGCGTGCCAATCCAGCATTCAAAGACGATATTGGGCTCGTTCCAGATTTCCCAATACTCGATACCCATGTGATGGCCGTCAGCCCAGCCTTCGTTCATGTGGGCGATGATATGCTCGCAGATAACCGCCCATTTGTGCGGGTCCTGCGGCGCATAAATACCGTATTTCTTTTCCCAATGCTCAATTTTTTGCCCGAGCCGGTAAAATACCTTTGTGCCCGCAAGCATGATAGTGTCAAGATACTCGTCGGTCAGCGTGAAATCGTATGAATTGGGGTCATACGGGTCGGCGTTCATGTCAGGGAATATAGCGGTTATATCGACGGTGTGCTCGCCGCCGTAGTTGTAGCATATCGAGGCATCGTGCGTGCGCGCATACGGAATCCGCGCCGCTTTGTAATCGTGGAGGTTTGTAAGGTCCTGTCCGGCGGTTCTCTTGTAGACAGGGCCGTTGTTGACTGCATGCATGTCTTTGATTTTGCCGACGGGGATGTCCAGGTTGACTTTGAGTTTCATGTTGTGATGTCCTCCTTGTTGCTCCATCAGAATAATGCAGTGATGTATTTTTGTTGGATATCAGGATATATAAGGTCGGCTTGCCAATCATTGCAATAGCAAGTTTAATATAATACCTGTCTCTTATACACATCTT
>DGDL01000096.1 GCA_002385415.1 Clostridiales bacterium UBA3953 | reverse complement strand
AAAAAAAAAAAAAGCANNACGTCATCCTGTGTAAAACTGAGCGGCACGCCGGATGCGATGCGAATCTGCCACTTTACAATGTCGATGCCGGTAAGCGACTCGGTCACCGTGTGCTCGACCTGAAGCCGGACATTCATCTCCATAAAGTAAAAATTCTTGCCGTCGTAAAGAAACTCGAGCGTGCCTGCGCCGTGATAGTCTATCTTGCGCACAGCCTCCCTGACACGCTCGAAGATCTCGGCGCGCTGCTCATCCGTAACAGCCGGCGAAGGCGACTCCTCGACGAGTTTTTGCCTTTTTTGCTGTATGGAGCAGTCGCGATCGCCCAGGCACACAACATTGCCATACTCGTCGGCAAGCACCTGAATCTCAATATGCCGGGCGGGGTGGATGAATTTTTCCATGTATATGGAGCAGCTGCCGAATGCCGCTGTGGCCTCGGCTTTTGCCGCGGCAAAAGCCTGCGCAAGCTCTGACTGCGACTGCACATGCCGTATCCCCCGGCCTCCACCGCCGAGACAAGACTTGAGCATGACCGGATAGCCAAGCCGCTCTGCCTCGCGTGCGGCGTCTTCGGCGCTTTCAAGCGGCCCGGTGCCGGGTATAACCGCAAGTCCCGCCTCGGCCATCGCCCGCTTTACGGAGGCTTTGTCGCCGAGCTTCTCCATTGTTTCAGCCGGCGGCCCGATGAATGCAATGCCGTATTTTCTGCAGAGCGCCGCAAACTCCCTGTTTTCGGACAAAAACCCGTATCCGGGGTGAATCGCCTGTGCGCCTGAGGCCAGCGCCGCGCCTATAATGCGCTCCGGATTCAGATAGCTGTCCGCCGCTTCGGGCTTCCCTATGCAGTAGCTTTCGTCGGCAAGCGCGACATGCAGCGTCCCGGCGTCGGCCTGCGAATAGACCGCAACGCTGTCTATGCCCATCTCTTTGCAGGCGCGTATAATGCGCACCGCAATCTCGCCCCGGTTGGCTATGAGAATCTTTGAATACATAATGCACATCCGAAGGTGTAAATTTTATTGTCCGCTCACAAGCGCAAACGAAAACTCTGCCTGCACGCACAGCCTGCCGCCCACACAGCCTCGCCCGGAGGCAAAATAGAAGGGATGCTTTGCGCGCACGATGCGGCACTCGGTTTCAAAGGTGTCGCCGGGGCGAACGGGCAACCGGAAACGCACGCCGTCCATGCCGGTGAACATGGGCAATACACCGTCTCCGGTTTTGCCGGCAAGCAGTGCGCAAGCCGACTGGGCGAGTATCTCGCACAGCACGACGCCCGGCACAACGGGATTTCCCGGAAAGTGCCCGGAAAGAAACCACTCGTCCCCGCGCACAAGGTAGCGTCCGCGCGCGACTGCGCCGTCCTCGGTTTCGATGCACGCGACCGAATCAAGCAGCAGCATCGCGTCACGATGAGGAAGCAGCTTCATTATCTCTTCACGATTCATCATACCGTCTCCTTCATGCGGAACAGCACTCGCCCGAAGTCTACCGGCTGGCCGTTTTCAATGCAAACCTCGGTTATAATGCCGTCATGCTCGGCAGTAATTTCATTCATCAGCTTCATCGCTTCTATAATGCAAAGCACGTCGCCGCGTTTTACTGCACTTCCGGGCTTCACATACGGCTCGGCATCCTCGGCCGGCGCAGCATAGAAGGTACCGACCATCGGCGAGGTCACCTCAATCACCGGCTCCGCGGGCGCTGCATTGCTTTGCTGAACCGACACCAGCTCTACATGCGCCGACGATGAGACAGCAGATGCAGGCGGAGCCGCAACGCTCCTCTCAAGCCTGACAGACATGCCGTCCTGGTTTATCTCAAGCGCTGAAAGTTCAAGCTCGCGCATAATTGTGGCATATTTGCGAATCAAATTTTCATCCATAGTCAAATCAACCGCTTTTTTCGGCAAAATCATAATATTTACATCGCCATGCCGCCGTCAACGCGTATAACCTCGCCGGTTATATACGATGCTGCGGGTGAGCACAGGAAGGCAACAAGCTCCGCAACCTCGTGCGGCTCGCCCATTCGCGCGAGCGGCACAGCCGAAATGATACGCTCGTCACCTTCGAATTTTTTGGTCATATCGGTCTTTATAAACCCCGGCGCGACTGCATTGCAGGTTATATTTTTCGGCGCAAGTTCACGGGCGACGGTTTTGGTGAGACCGACAAGCCCCGCTTTGGAGGCGGAATAGTTGGCCTGACCTGCATTGCCCATCATGCCCGACACCGAGCTGACATTCACAATCCGCCCCGATTTCGCGCGTATCATGTGCGGGGCGACATGGCGTATAAAGTTGAACGCGCCTTTCAAGTTAACACCGATGACCCTGTCGAAACTTTCTTCCTTCATGGTCGCGACAAGCCCGTCGGCTGTGACTCCGGCATTGTTGACGAGTATGTCAATCCCGCCGAAATCCGCTTTTATCTGTGCAACCGCAGCCTTCACCGCTTCAAAATCCGACACGTCGCAGCGATAAGCCAGCGCGCGCACGCCGTATTTGCCGCCGCAGGTCTGGCAAACGGCTTGTGCCGCCGCCTCGTCACCGGCGTAAATGACTGCAATCGAGGCGCCGAGCGAAGCGAGCTTCTCTGCCGTCGCCGCGCCTATCCCGCGCGAGCCGCCGGTGACAATAGCCACTTTTCCTTCAAGCATTTACTTTTGCCTCCACCGCTTTTTTCACTCCGTCCATATCGCCCGCGGCAATTACTTTTGCCGACGGCAATGTACGGCTTATCATTCCACAAAGAGTCCCGCCCGGGCCAAGCTCGACAAACGTGTCAACTCCCGCCGCGGCCATGTTTTCTATTATGATTTGCCAGCGCACGGGGCTTGTAATCTGCCTGACGAGCAGCCGGGCGTAATCCCCGCTATATGGCTTGCCTGTTACATTTGAATAAAGCGTCACACGCGGCTCCCGCAGCGTAAATCGGCTCAAGACTTCTGCAAACTCCCGCGCGGCACTCTCCATAAACGGCGAGTGAAACGCGCCCTGCACACGCAGCGGCACCGCCCGGCCGCCCGCCTCCTTGATGTCGCGGCAGAAGTTTTCAAGCTCTGCCCGCAGGCCCGCGACGGTTATCTGACCCGGGCAGTTGTAGTTTACGGGATAGACATGCGTATATTTTCCGCACAGCCGCTCGACCTCCTTTGCCGGAAGCTTCAATATCGCCGCCATACCGGTGTCGGCCCGCTCGGCTGCGGCACACATCAGCCGTCCGCGCTCGGTGGCAAGCGCAAAGCCCACCTCGGTCGCAACCATACCGGCGCAGGCGGCTGCCGCAAGCTCGCCGAGCGAAAATCCTGCGACCGCGTCGGGATATACGCCCGCATCCATGACAGCCGCGGCTGCCGCAAGCTCAACAGCGTAAAGGCAGGGCTGGGTATTGTCTGTACGGTCGAGATTTTCTCCGCTAAAGCAAGTCTCAAGCGTTCCGGGGCGGGCAGCCTCGAGCATGTCGAGCAGCGCGCGCGCGACCGGAAAATTCTCGTACAAATCGCGCCCCATACCGTCATGTTGCGCGCCCTGACCGGGAAAAACAAAGGCTACCTTACCCATCTCGCCGCCTCCCTCAAAATCCGCTCGGCGTCCTCGGCTATCTCGCGCACTATCTCGGCTGCGGGCTGCTCTTTTTTGACCATTGCGGCAGCCTGGCCGGCAAGGAAGCAGCCTCGCTCGATGTCGCCTTCCTGCACCGCAAGGCGCAGCGCACCTGTACCCATGCGCTCAAGCTCCTCGTCGGTCCCGCCCGAGTACTCGGCCTTGTAATATGCACGCGAGAAGGGCGTTTTCAGGCTGCGTACGGGATGACCTAGCCGCTTTCCGGTGACAACTGTGTCGATGTCGCCGGCGCGCAGTACGCGGTCTTTATAGTTGCGGTGTATGGCGCACTCATAGGCGGCAAGGAAACGCGTGCCGAGCTGCACACCGCATGCGCCGAGCATAAACGCTGCCGCCGCGCCCCGCCCGTCGGCTATACCGCCCGCCGCAATTACGGGCAGATGCGTCGCTTCGCAAACCTGCGGCACCAGTACCAGTGTGGTGAGATCGCCGACATGGCCGCCTGCCTCGCCGCCCTCGGCGATAAGCGCATCGGCGCCGGCACGCGTCATCAGTTTTGCCATCGCCACCGACGCAACGACCGGCATTACCTTTATGCCCGCCTCTTTCCACCTCGCCATGTATTTTGAGGGATTGCCTGCGCCGGTCGTTACAACCGCAACACGCTCGCGCGCCACAAGTTCAGCCACCTCATCGGCATGCGGGCTCATGAGCATTATGTTGACGCCAAAAGGTTTGTCGGTGATGCCGCGCGCTATATTAATCTGCTCCCTCACCTGCTCGGCCGGCGCATTGCCCGCGCCGATTATACCGAGTCCGCCGCCCTCCGAAACCGCAGCGGCGAGCCTGCCGTCGGCGACCCATGCCATCCCGCCCTGAAAAACCGGGTATTTTATCCCGAGCAAGTCACAGATTTTTGAGCACAGCATTTCAGTTATTTTCGGCGAGCTTTTCTTCTACGTAAGCGACAAACTCGCCGACGGTTTCAACTTTGCGGTCAAGCTCTATCTCGCGCCCGAGCCGCTCTTCAAGGTTCATCATCATCTCAACCGTGTCGAGCGAGTCGATGCCCAACTCAGAAAACTTGCTTTCGTGCTTAATTTCGGAAACGTCACAATCGTTGCGTTCGGCGATTATTTCTGCAATAATTTCAAAAACCATCTTAAAATGCTCCTTTTTGAAGTTATGTTTTTGGAGATAAGGTTATCACCGATAACCTGACAGCCATAGAAATCGGCTATCGGCTGCGGCTTTTGCCGATAACCTCTGCAATCAGTAATTTTACCCTTGCTTCTGGTATATTAATCTTCGACAGGCTCAGAATGTTACAGCGCAATTGAAATTTTTTGCTTCTGCGTGGTATAATACCCAAAAATCACTTTTACCGGAGGGGCTTTATGTCAAGTGGCGGCCTGCGGGAGAGGCTTATATCAGAAGGCATAGCGGAACTGAGCCAAAGGGGACTGCAAAATTTCTCCGTGCGCCGCATAGCGGCAAGGTGCGGGGTGTCGTGCGCCGCGCCGTACAAGCATTTTCCCGACAAAAAAAGCTATATATCGGCTATTGTTGACTACATTAATGCGATTTGGGAGCAGCGGCAGCGTACAGCCGCCGCTCGCATGACGACAACGCGCGACAAGATTGTCGAGGTCTGCCGTGAGTATATAAAATTTCTCGTTGACCATCCCCAGCTCCGCGTGATTATTATGCAGAGCGCGGGGGATACCAGCACAGACATGGGCGCTTTGCGTGGACGGCTCAGCCGACCGACGCAAGAACTCATATTAAAATACTGCGCCGAAACGGATATGCCGGACAACGTCCGCGAGCGAAAAACCTTTGTCGTTCGCTCGCTTATCTATGGGGCTGCGGTTATGATTGGCAGCGGCGAGCTTGCGTATACATCCGAAAACCTTGATATGGTGACAAAAGCTATAAACCGCGAGTTCGATTTGCCGTGATATTGAAATTTGCTGCGCCGATATTTTTACAGCACACTGCAATACTCGATAGAAAGCAAAAAGATGACTGACGCTATGCAGCCATCTTTTTGCTTTATAAATGCAGCCTTCCAGCGGCGGCTCGGCAAAGCCTGCGCTCACTTTTTGCTTTCGTTTATCGCCCTGTGCAAGTCTGTGAAAAACTCGCCATAGCGCAGCGATTCCGGAATGCGCGTTTTCCCACACCATAGCGATACCGGAAAGTCGAGCCCGTCACATTTCACACTATCGCCATTGTGCGATAGTATCTCATCGGCGAGCGCCTGCGCCTTTGATTCGTCTGTGAGATTCGTCACAAGCGCAAACTCGTCACCTCCGATGCGAAGTGTCAGCATATCGTCGCCTGCCGACCGGTCTATGCGGCGCAGTGCCTCAAGTATAACCATATCGCCCATCCTGCGCGATATGGCATTTGCCTCTGTCAGACCAACAATATCAAAGCAT
This sequence comes from Clostridiales bacterium UBA3953, assembly GCA_002385415.1. Classification (GTDB taxonomy): domain Bacteria; phylum Bacillota; class Clostridia; order Oscillospirales; family CAG-272; genus DTU078. The sequence continues at coordinate 31,093 of DGDL01000096.1, read as the reverse complement.
AGCACTATGCAGCCCTCCCGCGAACGCAAAAATTCATAAGCTTCGCTCAAATCAACCTTTTTGCGCGCCATGGCAAAATCCTCTCCTTCTTTATATTCGCAGTTTATTTTGGGGAAAATACCTGTAAACTTCCATGTTTTTCGAAACTTTGAGGGGTTAATATTCCAAACGCGCTTAAACGCGCGCGAGAAAACCTCGGGAGAACTGTATCCCAAACTCATGGCAGTTTCGGTAACAGAGCGGCCGCTCACAATGTCCTTTGCCGCAAGCGTCATGCGTCGCCGCTCTATGTAATCTCTTATACCCATGCCCAGTGCATACCTGTACAGCTTTTCAAGCGACGACAATGATACAAAGCAGCGAGCCGCAATCTCCTCGCGCGAAATCTCTCCGCGCAGGTTTTCCTCGATTATATTAATCGACTCGGCGAGTACCATAAAGTTTTTCAATGCTCACCCTCCCCCTGCCCCGTAAAATCACATCCGCACACAGCAGTATAACACGCCAAACTGCATTTTGCTTGATGTTTTGAGCATAAATACAAAAACCAAAGCGAAAAGTCGCCGAAACAGACAATAACCGACTCTAAAATAGTATCTAAAATAGCAAATGTTCCGAAAAACGTGACCTGCTCACAAAGCAGCAAAAAATATCTCGACTTATTTCATAGGATATGATATAATATACTAAATCAGTATGAATTGTGGGTTTAATTAAACTTATAATCCCCACAATCACGAAACAGGTGATGTTATGGCCGAGAAAACATATAAAGTAACCGGCATGTCGTGCGCCGCATGCGCCGCTGCGGTGAAAAAAGCCGTATACGGACTTGACGGCGTCACATCCTGCGACGTCAACGTCGCAACCGATAAGATGACGGTGAATTTTGACGAAAAGTCCTTGGATTTTGACTCTATAAAATCCGCGGTTGAGGGGGCAGGCTACGGGCTTGAGGAAGATATACAGGTCGCCCGGGTCGAGCTTGCCATCGGCGGCATGACCTGCGCCGCCTGCTCGGCAGCCGTCGAGCGCGCCGCGAGAAAACTAGACGGTGTCATATCTGCACAGGTCAACCTTGCGACAAATCGCGGCATATTTGAATACGACCCGTCGAAAGTCAAACTCGCCGACATCAAATCGGCAATAAAAGAGGCTGGCTATCAGCCGTCCGAGGCGGCGGACGCCGGCTCGACAGAATCGGCTCACGCCCGCGGCGAAAAAGGGCTGCTTGTCAGGCTTATAGTTGCCATTGTTTTCGCTTTGCCCGAGCTTTATATCGGTATGGCACACATGTTCGGATTTTTAAATCTGCCGCTGCCGGAGTTTATGTCACACCACACGCGCCCCTTGACATTTGCGCTTGTCCAGCTCGGGCTGACGCTCCCCGTCATTATCAGCGGCTCGCACTTTTACACGCGAGGATTTAAAACGCTGCTGCATGGTGCGCCCAACATGGACACACTCATCGCCGTCGGAACGGGCAGCGCATTCCTTTACAGCGTGTTCGGCACAGCAATGATTGCTCGCGGGCACACTGTCTTTGTCGACTCGCTTTATTTCGAGTCAGCCGCGGTCGTAGTAACGCTTGTCATGCTTGGCAAATACCTTGAGTCCGTAAGCAAAGGGCGCGCGTCGGAGGCTATAAAGAAGCTCATGAAACTGCGCCCGCAGACCGCAACCGTCGAGCGGAACGGCGTCGAGGTCGAGATTCCCACCGCCGAAGTCGAGGTCGGCGACATTGTTGTAGTGCGCCCCGGCTCTGTTTTTCCTGTCGACGGCGAGATTGTGTCCGGCCAGTCATCGGCCGATGAGTCGCTTTTGACCGGCGAAAGCCTGCCCGTCGAAAAAAATCCCGGCGACCTTGTCATCGGCGGCAGCGTCAACGGCGAGGGGCTCGTGCGCTTCCGCGCCTCGCGCGTCGGCTCCGACACGACACTCTCCAAAATTATAAAGCTTGTCGAGGATGCGCAGAGCCGCAAGGCGCCCATCGCGCGACTTGCCGACATTGTATCGGGCTATTTTGTGCCCGTCGTCATGGTAATTGCGGCTATAGCAGCTATCGGATGGGCGATAGCGGGCAAGGATATGGGCTTTGTGCTCTCGATATTTGTAACCGTTCTCGTTATCGCCTGCCCCTGTGCGCTGGGCCTTGCGACGCCTATAGCCATCATGGTCGGCACCGGCCGCGGCGCCGAGCTCGGCGTGCTTATTAAAAGTGGCGAAGCGCTTGAGACCCTCCACTCGGTCAGCGCCGTTGTGCTGGACAAAACCGGCACCATCACCGAGGGCAAACCTCGCCTGACCGACATCGCTGTATATAGCGACGAGAGCGAAAATGAACTGCTTGCGCTTGCCGCATCGGCCGAGCGCGGCTCCGAGCATCCTGTAGCGCGCGCCGTAGTGGACGCCGCCGAGGAGCGCGGGCTTGAGCTTGTCTCCCCCGAAGATTTCAAAGCCCTTCCCGGTCGGGGCATAGAGGCGACTGTTTCCGGCCGCAAGGTACTTGCGGGCACGCTCAAGCTCATGTGGGAAAGCGGGATTGACACGTCCGCCGCAGAGGCCGACGCATTGCGGCTTTCGTCGTCTGGCAGGACACTTATGTTTATCGCCGTCGACGGCAGGCTTGTCATGCTGCTCGGCGCGGCCGACACCGTAAAAGAAACCAGCCGAAATGCAATCGCCGAACTCAACCGTCTGGGCGTCGAGGTCTGGATGATAACCGGCGACAACAAAGCCACCGCTCGCGCGATTGCAGATGAGGTCGGCATCAAAAATGTGCTCGCTGAAGTGCTGCCCGGCGGCAAAGCGGCCGAAATCGAGCGCCTGCGCGCCGAGGGCAAGCGCGTAGCAATGGTTGGCGACGGCATAAACGACGCGCCCGCACTTGCTGCCGCCGATGTGGGCATTGCCATCGGCACCGGCGCAGACGTTGCGGTCGAAAGCGCCGACATCGTTTCAATGCGCGGCGATTTGCGTGAGGTCGGCACCGCAATCGCGCTCAGCCGCGCGACAATACGCAACATTAAAGAAAACCTGTTCTGGGCGTTCTTCTACAATTCGGTGGGCATACCGTTTGCTGCGGGCGTGTTCTACATTTTCGGCGGGCCGCTGCTCAACCCGATATTCGCGGGCGCGGCGATGGCGCTCTCGTCCGTGTCGGTCGTGGCAAACGCCCTTCGTCTGCGCAGGTTCGGAAAGAAAAAGAAATACTCCTGAAGATACAGTAAAATTTACACATCACGTTAGATACTTAAGCCGTGCGGGTGCAATCCGCACGGCTTTTTTTGTCTTTACAAACTTGCTGTTAAATGGTATACTGACACCATGGCAAATAATAACCGCACGCTGTCGCTTTCGAGCGGCATAATTTATACAATCGTACATTCGAACCGGCGAACAGTTGCCATCGAGGTTAAACCGAGCGGCGAGGTCATTGTGCGTGCACCAGCCCACATGCCGTATGCTACCGCCCGCGCGTTTGCCGAGTCAAAAGCCGAGTGGATAGAGAAAGCCCTTGAAAAAGTTGAGACGCAGCGTCGCGAGCGCGAGGCTACCATGCCCCCTCCGTTCACAGGCGCGGATGGCGATGTGCTCCTTTTTCTCGGGAAAACTCTCACTGCAAAACGGATTGCCGGCGCATCCTCTCCGCACATCGAGGGCGGCTTTTTGATTTTGCCTGCCGAAATTGAGCTTCCCGGCATAATAAATTGGCTGCGCGAGCAGGCGGCGGACGAGATAAATGCGCGCCTTTTAAAATACGGCGAGCTGCTCGGTGTGACATGGAAATCGGTGCGACTGTCCGATGCTCGGACGCGCTGGGGAATGTGCAGCGGCAAAAACTCGATTAACCTCTCATGGCGTCTTATTTTCTGCATTCCGGAGGCTATAGACTATGTTGTGGCACACGAGCTGTGCCATATAAAACATAAAAATCATAAAGCGGAGTTTTATGACGAGCTGGAGCGCGTCTTTCCCGAGCGCAGGCGCGTCGAACACTGGCTTAAAGAACACTCCATGCTGATAAACTATTTGTAAGAAATGCGAGGTTGCATCAATGAAAAAACTTATCGACGAAATCAAGGATTATGCGCCTTCATACGGCAGTTTGCCGTTTTGGAGCTGGAATGACAAACTTGACCCGGACGAGCTCAAGCGCCAAATCCACAACATGCATGAGCTTAAAATGAACGGCTTTTTCATGCATGCGCGCGGCGGACTTGAGACCGAATATATGAGTGACGAGTGGTTTGAATGCATAGAGGCCTGCGTGGATGAAGCAAAAAAGCTTGACATGGAGGCGTGGTCGTACGACGAAAACGGCTGGCCCAGCGGTTTTGCCGGCGGCGAGCTGCTTGGCGATCCGGCAAACCATGCGCTTTATCTGCGGTTTAATGAATCCGGCACCTTCCCCGAAGACGGCGATGTGCTTGCCGTTTACGTCATGGAAGGCGAATCTGTGCGCCGGGTGACCCAGCCCTGTGGCGCCAACAAGTATCTTGTAATAACACGCCATGCCGATTCGTCGTATGTGGATACACTTGACGCGTCGATAACCGCAAAATTTATCGCAGCAACGCATGAACGCTACCTGCACCGCTTAGGCAGTGATTTCGGCGGCGGGATGCCCGGGTTTTTCACCGATGAGCCTCAATATTATCGCTGGGCGACCCCATGGTCGAACATCCTGCCCCGCGAATTTAAAAACAAATACGGGTATGACATTTTTGACAATTTACCCGCACTATTTATCGACTGTGAGGGCGACAAGGAGTTCCGCCATGACTATTACCTGCTTTTGCACACGCTGTTTATAAACAATTTTATAAAGCCTATTTATGAATGGTGTGAGAAGCACGGCTGCAAAATAACCGGCCACGCGGTTGAGGAAGGCTCGCTTTCAGGCCAGATGTGGTGCTGCGGCGGTGTCATGCCTTTCTATGAATACCAGCACATGCCGGGCATAGACTATCTCGGACGCGGCCTTTCGTCCGACCTTGCGCCCCGCCAGCTCGGCTCTGTCTGCGAGCAGCTCGGCAAGTCCAAAGCGCTGTCCGAGATGTTCGGCTGCTGCGGCTGGGACGTATCGCCGCTCGAGCTCAAGCGCATAGCGGAGCTTCAATACGCCGGCGGCGTCAACGTGATGTGCCAGCACCTTTATGCATACTCGGAGCGTGGCCAGCGCAAGCGCGACTATCCCGCCCATTACTCCGAGCACCTGCCTTGGCAGCGCTATCTCAATGAATTCAATATCTATTTCAACAACCTCGGCGCGGCGCTGTCGCGCGGAAAAGAGTCGGCTGATGTGCTTGTTATTCACCCCATGCACAGCGCTTATCTTACATACAAGCGCGACATGGACTACGGCTCTGTGGCAGAACTTTCAAACAAGCTCTATCAGCTTTCCGACCAGCTCGGGCAAAACCAAATCGCCTATCATTACGGCGACGAGATACTGATGGCCAAATACGGCTCTGTCACCGGCGACACAATCCGCGTCGGTCTGTGCGAGTATAAATACGTCATACTGCCCTATTGTGAGACGCTCGACAGCTCAACTGTCGCGCTTCTGCGCAGATATCTTGCCGGCGGCGGCAAGCTTTGGATGTATGGTCCGGCGCCGACACGCGTCGACGGACGCCTCGCCGATTACAGCTGGCTTAAATCCAACATCACATTTAGTGAAATCCAGGCTGCAGCCGAGTTTTCGCTCTCGAGAGACGGCAAAAACGTTCCTGCACTGCGCACCATGATACGCAAAACGCCCGAGGGCAGGCTGTTTTACGTTGTCAACCTCTCGGACAAGGAGATAACCGGTGTCAAAGCCTCGCTTGTCGGATGCAAAAAGGTCTGCGGTCTTGACATGCACACTCTCGAGCCATTCGCGCTGCTTGGCGAACATACCGAACGCGGCGCGCTTGTAACGCTCGACTTTGAACCCGGCCAGTCGTATGTGCTGGTAGAATCGCCCGAAGCGCTCGATTTTGTTGCCGAAAAGCCCGCAAAGCCCGCTCCGATCAAGTTAAGCGAAAGGATGTCCTTTGCGCGCAAACCCGAAAACGCGCTCACGCTTGACCGTGCCCGCGTGTCGACCGACGGCGAGATTTTCAGCGAGCTGCGCCCAATAGAGGAGATTCGCGACACGCTGCTGCGCGACCGCTATAGGGGACCGCTTTATCTCAAGTTCGAATTCAATGTGCTTGAAAAGCCCGGCAGCGTTCGCGCCGTATTTGAGCCGCTGAATTTCACGCGTCTCGAGTTCAACGGCACAAATATTGAGCCCGACGGTGAGTATCGCATCGACCGCAGCTTTATGTCCGCCGACATCAGCTCGCTGCTCTGCATAGGCACAAACGAGTTTGTAATGGGCTTTGACTATTATCAGCGCGACTATGTCTACTATGTCCTCTACGGCGGCGTGTCCGAGTCGCTGCGCAACTGCCTGGCGTTTGACACCGAAATCGAGTGCGTTTATCTGTTCGGCGATTTCGCTGTCGATACCGAGCGCTCGCGCTTTATCCCCGGCGAGCGCAACAGCCTGCGATACGACGGTGTGTTCGCGCTCAAAAAGCAGGCGTCCGATGTTGATGCCGCGCATATAACCGAGGACGGCTATCCGTTCTTTGCAGGTGAAATGGAGCTTTCGACAAAATATCGCTATACGCCCGGCGACCCGACCGGCCTCGAGCTTGGCGGCAGATGGGCGGTTTGCGAGGTCAGTGTCAACGGCGAGCATGCCGCAACACTGATGTTTACCAACCGCTGCGATCTCGCGCCCTATCTGAAAAACGGTGAAAATACTATTACATTGAAAATCTATAACTCCAACCGCAACCTGCTTGGCCCGCACCATCGCCACGACCCCGAACCTTACGGCGTCGGCCCGAACACCTTCTCGTTTGAAGGCGAGTGGCGCGACGGCAAATGCTCTGCATACGACGTGCGCTATGCGTTTGTGAGGTTTGGAATTGAAACCTAATATACAAGCAATACTTGAATTCTAAACAACTAATTGATAATTGAATCGATGCCCTCCGTCTGATATACTGTGCTCAAACCGGTGAAAATTCAGACGGAGGGCTGCTTATTATGCAACTTGAACTTGCCGTTGCGTTCCAGTGCGTCATATTTATCGGTGTATTTTTTAATGCGTTTGTCGCGGTCGCTGTCATAACCGATTGTCCGGATTTTTTACTAAATATATTGAAAATCACTTTTCAAGGGCGTATAATACTGTCAAATTACGGTTTTCATTCATGAACGCGCGAAATTATACGGCAAGTATCAACTTCCCTCGGCTTCTAACACAGTGAAATAGCAGCTTTACATGCCTGCCACCGCATATTCAGCTCAAAAACTAACCGCAATAATTTTATTTTTTATATTTGAGAGGTTATAATATGGCGAAAATCATCAAAACTTACACCCAAAAGATGCCCGCAGTGCGTTTCATCGGCAAGCGCTTTGGCGACGAGGACAGAGTTGGCGGCAACTTCGGCAAGTACTGGGGCGACGCATTCGCTGAAAACTGGTTTGGCACAATTGAAGAGGCCGCCGGCGGCGCCGACAAATGCGCAGCGCTTTACGAGGACGGCGACGCCTACATCGGGCTTATGCGCGCAGGAAATGGCATACCCTTCGAGTATTGGGTAGGCATGTTTACGCCCGCCGGAACGCCCGTACCCGAGGGCTTTGATTACGTCGACTTCGACGAGTCGGAGCTGGGCGTCGCTTGGATAAAAGGCAAACAGGATACCGGCGACATTTACGGTAAAGAGTCGCTTTGCATGAATGAGATGGTCAAAGCGGGCATCACATTCTCTGAAAGAGACGTTTGGTGGTTCTTCGAGCGTTACGGCTGCCCGCGCTTTACAAATCCCGACGAAAACGGCGAGGTTATACTCGATATTTGCTTCTTCAGGTAAACGGATACCCACCCCGTATATGGATGGAGCGGCACATTAATGACCGCAAGATGTTTTGAGGAGCTGCGCGAGCGCACTGGTTCAGGCGACGCCAAGCTTAGCGATATGCTGCGCAGGCTGACTGAGGACGGCATAGTCGAGTATTTCACATCAAACGACCGGACGGTTCGCCGGCACGCGCGGAATCGCCGCGTATATGATTTTGGCTATACACTACCTGCTCGCCGGTCGAGTTTTCTCGGTCAGCGAGTATCTGCCGCACTGAAAAGAACAAAAAGCCGCCGGCTGCACGCGCTGCCTGCGGCCCCTTATTTTGCGGTTAACCTTGACACCGCAAAAACACAATCCCCTGCCGGGCAGCTGTGCCTCGACAGGGGATTTGCATTGTTTACTCTATTGATACACTGCTTATGTCGTATTTATCCTTCAGATAGTCTACAATCCAGTTAATCTCTTCGACGGCCGGGTTTTCCACCAAAATCAGCTCGGCTATGTTTACATCTGTCCCGCCCAGCTCAAACGTTGTCCTGTTTCGAACAGTTACGGAAGTGTACTTAATCTGCCATCCTCTGTTACTGTTGCCCACATCAATCGCATTACTAAGCAAGCTTGTTTCTGTATATCTGCCGTTACTCCTTGTCAGATATTTTAAGAATGGCTCGCCGTAACTTGGGTCATCTTCATCCACTGCGGGTTTAAAAACAGCAAATGCGTATATTTCGGTTGATGAGCTGAAATTTCTTTCTGTGGTCCTTGAATATGCGCCCCCTCTATATTCCAAGTATCTTGTGTAGGTTGTGGTGCTTTGATTTTCGTCTTCCAATCCGGTATTATCACCTATTATGTTTAGATAAACGGTGTCTCTGCTATGTTGGAGCTGAATATTGTCTTTATTATACACAAGCTCACTGCTTATGTTTTCTTTGATACCTCTTCTCACCCCGTCAGAGCTGCTGCTAAGTATAGCTTCATCCTTGTATGAGATAAGTGAGGCATCGTAAAGGGCGTAATATTTGCCGGAATTCAGTCGCGGCAGGGGGCTTACATATATATAGTTGCTGACAACGGAGTCGCCCATATATCCATGCACACTGCCGGGTATAACAAGACAGGCGATGATTTTTCCTTTGTAGTATTTTCCCAGTTCGTGAAGCGTCATGTCATTTGCCCCGCTTATGAAGTTAAAGTCATACGGGCAACTTGGCACGACGCTTCCCTCGCCGACCATGCTTTCCCCTTTCAAAGGCAGCACATGGAACCTGTCAAAAGCCTCGTACCACTGGTACAAATGTTTATGGAAGTTCGTGCTGTCTTTCATTTTGATGGGCAGCGACACGGATGCATAGGAAGACTCATCCGCAAAATAAATAACGTCAACTTCGCTGCCGTTTGCGTTAATCGTAACCGATTCTATTTGCGGGATGGGCGGTTTAGCCACACTTGAATACGCTATCCCGCGCACGAGCGTTATATGCTCGTCTTCAACCGGTATATAGCCGGGAAAATTGTCAAAATACTCTTTCGCAAGCTCTTGCATATTAAATGTTTCTTTAACAGCATACACTTTCAGCGATCTGTTAAAGATATTACATTCAATCTCGGTTACTTCTTCATCGTCAAATTCATCGGTCTGGTTGTTGTTTATCAGCACGCTGTATATATCATACTTGCTTTCGATTCCTCTCTGTGCCAAATTCAATGCTTCGGTCAGCATGTTGGACTGTGCCCGAACATTTTGCCAAAAGAGCATGAACACTGCCACAAAAGACGCAAGCAGCGCAATAAGCACAATTGACACGAGCACCTCGACAATTGAATATCCTTTGTTGTTCAGCTTTGGAATCGGCTTTTTCATGTCTGGTTTCACACCCTCGGTCCATCAAGAAGCCATGCGGCGTTTTCAATATCTGATGCGAGCTTTGTTATACTTGTTATGAATGTCTGCTCGTCGTCAATTGAAAAAACATGCTCTTGCTTTCTTGAAGACTCAACCTCAAAAGCATCCAAAATTGCGTCAGCCTGCTCCTCGTGGCCCTGGAACCTGCTGATGCTGAAATATTTCAGCACCGGATTTTTGAAAGTTGCGGCATTTATTATTTTATCGGCACAGAAATCGATGTAATCCAGCGAATAGTCCAACCTCGACGGTCTCGAATAGTCGAATTTATTATTGGAGTTGCCAAGCGTGTATCTCCCACTCGCGGCAATGGAGGAAAAGCCTTGTGCTCCTTTGCGTGGCAGCGACTTTGATTTAGGAACGTAATAAGACTGACCTTGGTTGGCTACAAGATACTCGGGGTAATTATTTATATTGTCCGATGACCAGAAGAAATCATCGAGGTCATCTTTGTGAGGAAACTGCTCGGGGAAATTGTATCTGCTGAGAAGTCGTGTCGCATAGGTGTAATTGCTGCCGTATTTTTCCGGATAGTAACTGGGCTTGAAAGTCGACCAGGTATTTGAGGCTCCGTCCGTCATCAATATAAGGAAGTTGGTTGCATTGTCATTGATATGACTGTCTGCGATATACTCAAATTGCGAATATGCCACACGCAGCCCGTCGCCGATATTTGTATAGTTGGACAAGTTATTGTGAAGCCCGTTTATAAAATCATAAACTTTCTTTGCTTCCGCATCGGTATTCGGATTGTTAAGCCTGCTTGCCTGAATCGGCAAAATCACGCTTTCTCCCATTCTTGAAAACTGGACGAAGCCGATGTATACATTTTCATACATCTTAAACTGGTCCAAAAATCTCAACACGTTTTCCTGGAGGATCTGTATTCTCGACTTTTCACCCCATCTGGGGTTAGAATCTCTATTTATGGCCCATTCCATGCTCGTTGACACGTCAAGCACGAAAATAATATTTGCGTGCGGGCCGCCTTTCTTTAAGCTGACGTTAAATCCGTCCTCATGGAACGCTATGGCAGTTGCGGGGTTGTCTCTTGAGCCTTGATACACCGCCTGCAGCAAGTTTATGCCGTTGAGCATCGTCTCAAGCTCAAGATTGCGCCCTTCGCCTATGACATTGTCGTCTCTGTCGAGATAGGTAACTTTAAGATTGTACTGTATGGAATCCGATATAATGCTGCTGCTGCCCGGGTCGTTTGTTGTGTTAAAGACAAGCTCGTATCTCGTTTTATAGCCCAATCTCTCGTCATAAAGCTCATAATCGATGACAGTGACGAGAAAATAGCCGTCTTCGACGTTGCCGGCATAAACATACTGGTCAACCGGTTCTTTATAATCATCGCTTTGACCCAATATGTTGTAATTGCTAAGTTTGCTCGGGCTTATATAGTCCTCGTCATCGCTGTTTTGGGAGCCGATGTATTTTATATACACCAGCGCCCTGGTATTTGTGCCGTTTGGATATTCGTCAGCCGTTTCGTGCCCGTTTCTCTGCAGCATGAGTTCATACGGGACAAAAACATCCTCCATTATCCCCAGATAGCTCCAGCTTTTGGTCAAGTTGGCTTTCGTAAAGCTTTTCTGGGGAATTGTAAAAAGCGCATTGGTGTATTTTATCGCGTTATTAATCTGCTCGGCGGTATGCCTGGTCTGTGTCTCTTGTCTCACAAAATAACTCGATAGTGAGTTAATGCTGCCCGACGCCACAAACAGTCTGGCAGCAATAGCAAGAACCGCAATCGACAGCACCAATGCTATAAGCAGTTCTATTATTGTGAAACCCTTTTTAGTGTATCTTCTCACAGTTTTCATTGTGACCCCCCACATTCTGAATATGTAGTGCTTAGATTTTCTTACACCTAATTATCGATGGCCATATCTTCGGTCAAAATATCAAAACCCTGTACGCTTAAATCGGTCATAAGTGTCCGAAACTCATAATAAAGCTCATATTTGGGATTGGTTTCTTTACTGTATCCAATGTTCAGTCGATAGTCGGGGATCTCTGTTGTTATAAATGCACTTATCCACCAGCGACCGTCGTCGTCTTTCCACAGGTCAAGTTTAATCCTGCATTTTCCGATGTCAGCTCCATAGTCCAGCTCGGCATAATCGGGATCGGATTTATCGTCGCCGAACTCTTCCCTTTCCTTGTCGGACATTGCAATAAATTTGTCTAAAAGCCTTCCTTGGGCGGAATCATCCTTGATAAGCGCGGCTATAACGGCATCAGCCGCACCCATTGTCAGGTAATACGCCTTTGCGTTCAACTGCTGCGTCATAACGCTGTTGAAGGTTTGACGTGTATAGGCTAGCAAAGACGCTACTACCACCATAACGGATGCAAACAAAATCAAGACGAACACCAGTATAGCGCCGCTTTTATTTGCAAGTACTTTCTTTAACAACGCAAGCACCTTCTAAATCAAGCAAATAACATGTTACTTGTATCTTTCAAATCTTAGCTCATTATCCTTATAATTTGAGACAAGCTCAAAACCGTTTTCGGTAAATGTCAGAATATAAGTGGCGCCCTTCGGCTCGTCTCGGAAGAACTCGCAAACCTTGCTATTGTCGTCGTCGGCTATAAAATCATCACTGTCGTCGAAAGCTATATATTTGCCGTTTTTCAAATCGCCGGCTTTTGTCGGATATGCACCGTTGTGCGCGGATATATACATATTAATGCCCGAAACTATGATATTATGGTTGGTCTCAAACGTTTTTTTGTTCGAGCTTTCGGTCACGCCATAATATGTGGGAACAGCTATCGCCGTTACGATCCCGAGTATAACGATGACGACTATAAGCTCTACAATAGTAAAGCCCTTGCGCCGGCTGAATTTAGATTTTTTATCTATATTATATTTATGACCCATATTCGCTTCTCACCATTATATAGCAAATATTTGCAATACTTTCAATTGGATTATAACACGAGCACCGCGGGTTGTCAAGCATATACATAATCGCGGTGCTCACAAACTGTAAATTTACGGTTAATTTTCAAGCAGCTACACATCCAGATAGACCGTCACTGTAAGCCTGCCGGTATCGTAACTGAATTTTATCGACCGGCAGTTTACTCCCTCGATGATTTTCAGCACTCTGAATATCCCGCCGTTTTCGAACAGCATTGTATACGCTTCGTCAAACAGCTCCGGCGAAGCAAATTTAATCGCCGCCACAGAGCCTCCCTCAAGCTCAAGCGCCTTGCCGAAAAGCTCTGCAAGCTCGCCCTCTTCACAGCTTGCCGCGACAAGCCCGTTGTAAACGTAATAGTTCATTTTTGTCGCGTTGCACTGTGGCAGCTCGATTTCAGCATCTATTGTATGGCCAAAGGCAAGCTCCTCCGATGTGAGGCAAAAAAAGTCGTATGTAATATGCTCTGTGCCTTCGCTGCGCGTATTCGCCCATGTGGTGTCTATAAAATAGTAGTCGCCGTCCAGCTTTACCATGTTCCACGAGTGGCCGACGCCGTCCGACTTGCCGGTTACATAAGCGCATTCGATGCCGAGCCTGTGCAACAGCAGCTGGGTAGCTTTTGAAAATCCCGAGCAAACTGCCTGCCTGTCAAGGAAAAACCCGTCTATCGAACAGCTTCTGTCCGTTGAGCTGTCTACCTGTCCCTCGCCAAGTTTTCGAGCTGTTTCCGTGTCGTATTTTGCATAGGACGCCACAAACCTGTATACCGCAAGTACTTTATCATAATCGGAGGCACCGGCGGGGATACAGTCCAAAAACTCGTCTGCCGCAGCGTTTATCTGCCCCTCAATCTCCCCGACCTGCTCTTTTGTATATCGATAGCTCGGGGAATACATTGTATATTTTCTCACGCCGCCGCTTATATAGCCGCTTACCGACCAATCGCCCGTAACCCAAAAGCATTCGGGATAATCTGCGCAGAATACAACAAAGACTTTTTTGAATGTATCATAGTCACAGCCGTCTGCCGATACCGAGCCGAAGCTAAAAACAGCCTTTTTTACAGCACAGTAAACGGCACGTTCGCTTTCGTCAAGGCGCCAGTAACCATAGCGCAGTCCAAATTCCTCGGCATCCAAAGGCGCGGTTTTCCCGGAGACCGCAACCGTATCCGTTCGGAACTCCTGCAGCAAAATTTCGTCGGGATAATTGCATCCGGCAGCAGCCGCGAGAATATGTACGGCTACAGCAACAGCAACAAAGGCGCGTAAAGCAAACACACCGGTATTGGTTTTCTTCATTCCGTGCGTCCTCCGGAAAACTTTTCCAGCCTTTGGTTGTGACGGATTATATCATAATACATAAGCTTTGTCAATTCGGGCATTGTCATAAATTTGGTATTTTTTGCATCTTGTTGCCGGCTGCAAGATGAAAAGCCAAAATTTTGCTTGTCAGCCGCCGGCGCAAACCGAAAAGCATTTGCCCGGCATTGAGCGACATTCCCGTCTCTCTGTAGGCTAAAAGAGCCGCCACTTTGGTACATGGCGGCTCTTTCTACGATATTATATGAAAATAACTAATCTTAGTCCTCTTCCTGTTTAGCCTCGGCTATAACTTTCTGTGCCACTGCGGCGGGGCACTCTTCGTATCTCACAAATTTATATGTGAACCATCCCTTGCCCTGTGTCATAGCGCGGAGCACGGTCGGGTAGTCGAGCATTTCGGCCTTCGGAACTTCAGCTTCGACAAACTGATAGCCTTTCTTGCCTTCATAAGCCGACATGCCGAGTACTCTGCCGCGACGCTTGTTGAGGTCGCCTATGACGTCGCCGACAAGCGAATCGGGCACATATACCTTCAACTCGCCGACCGGCTCGAGCAAGACGGGGTTTGCACGCGTAAGCCCGTCTTTGTATGCAAGGCTTGCGGCAATCTTAAAGGCCATTTCGGAGCTGTCGACTTCGTGATAGCTGCCGTCAAAAAGGTTCGCGGCAAGATGTACGACCGGGAACCCGGCAAGCACACCCTTCTGCATGGCCTCTTGCAGTCCTTTTTCGACCGCGGGGAAGTATCCCTTCGGCACCGCGCCGCCGACGACCGATTCGGTAAAGGTTAGACCCTCTGCCTCGCCGGGGCTGAAGGTAATCTTAACATGACCGTACTGACCGTGTCCGCCGGTCTGCTTCTTATGTTTGCCTTCGGCTTCAACAGTCTTTTTGATGGTCTCGCGGTAAGCGATTTTGGGCTTTGTAAGCTCTACGCTGGTATTAAAGCGCGATTTGAGCTTGGAGGTAAAGACGTCAAGGTGTATATCGCCCAGACCGTATACCACAAGCTGTTTGGTCTCGGTGTTGTTTTCAAACTTGATGGTATAGTCCTCTTCAAGCAACCTTGCGATACCAGTTGAGATTTTGTCCTCGTCGCCTTTTGACTTGGGCGCGATGGCCATCGCAAGATAGGGCTCGGGATAAACTATTTTTGCATATACAACGCCGGCAGACGACGCGGTCAGCGTATCGTTGGTGTTCGTGTTGGCAAGTTTCGCGGTGACGCCTATATCGCCGCAGCAGAGCGAGTCGACCTCGGTCTGCTTTTTGCCGAGCATTGTGTATATATGTGCGAATTTCTCGTTCGAACCGGTTATTACATTGCGCAGCGTCATTTCGTTTGTGAGGGTGCCGTTCATGACCTTGAAGAACGACATCTTGCCAACAAACGGGTCTGCTATCGTCTTGAAAACGAAAATGGAGGTTTCGCCGTCTTCTTTGATAGCAATTTCTTCTGTCTCGCCGTCTTTTTCGATCTTTTCGTTGCCGCGATCCAAGAACGACGGGAAGGTCTCGGAGATTATATCAAGCAGCTGCTCGATGCACCAAACGTTGGTCGCCGAGCCGCAAATGACCGGCGCCGCAGAAGCGCTCTTGATGCCCATACGGAGGGCGTCTATAATCTCCTGCTCGGAGATTTCCTCGTCGGCAAAGAACTTTTCCATCAGCTCTTCGCTGTTTTCGGCGACAGCTTCAACCAGCATCGCGCGCAGCTCTTCGGCCTCGCTTTCAAACTCTGCCGGTATGTCGCCTTCGGTATAGCTGCCGTTTTTCTCGAATGTATAGGCTTTGCGCGACGCAAGATTGATAAATCCCTTTGTCGTGCGATCCGCTGTCATCGGAACGATAAGCGGGCAAACCGAGATGCCGAAGGTCTCTTTAAGCTCGTCAAGCACATTCGAGAAGTTGGCTTCGGGATCGTCTGATTTGTTTATGAAAAACGCCCTCGGTATTCCCGCATCAGAGGCATAGTCCCATGCCAGCTCGGTGCCGACCTCGACGCCCGATTTGGCATCGACGGTTATAATCGCGCTGTCGGCAACTCTGACCGCCTGATATACCTCACCAACGAAGTCGAAGTAGCCGGGTGTATCGATAAAGTTGATTTTCTTGTTTTTCCATATCACCGGCGCTAAAGCGGCGTAAAGCGAAAAACCGCGCTTTATTTCCTCCGGGTCATAGTCGGAGACGGTCGTGCCGTCAGTGGGCTTACCCATGCGGTCAATAGCTTTGGTGACAAAAAGTGCCGCTTCCGCCAGCGAGGTTTTGCCCGAACCGCTGTGTCCGAGCAGGCAAACGTTTCTGATGTTGTCAGTCGTGAACTTTTTCATTTCTGCCTTTATTTCTCCTTATCCTGCCTGATAATAACCCATTACTTATGCTGTCCGCCACAGCCATAATTTGCATAAATCGGGCGGAAACAAATGCAATACGCGAACGTGCTAATAGCAATATTGTACAACAATTACGCTTTAATTTCAAGTTA
The DNA here is from genome assembly GCA_002385415.1 of Clostridiales bacterium UBA3953. Taxonomy (GTDB): domain Bacteria; phylum Bacillota; class Clostridia; order Oscillospirales; family CAG-272; genus DTU078. The sequence continues at coordinate 14,516 of DGDL01000096.1, read as the reverse complement.
ATTTAAAATTGTTAACAATTCGGTTGTGTCAAAAAACAACTGTTATTTTTGTGCACACATCACAATATTCGCATCTGGTATAGAGCCGCCCAAATGGCACACAGGAAACGGAAAAGTTTAATTTGCTTTGTTTTTTATAGCGGAATTCAAATCGTCGCGCATCGCTATAACCGCGGCTCGCGTGCGGTCTGCAAAGTCACGCCCGTCGCCGCCGTCCGCCATCCACGCGCAGATTAGGCCGCGCGAGGAGTTTACGATAACCCTGCCGCCCGACTCGTCACATGCAAGCGCCACGTCCTTTGCTTTGCCGCCCTGCGCGCCGTAGCCCGGCACGAGAAAGAACGAACTTGGCAACTCGCGCCGCAGCTCGGCAAGCTGCGCCGGGTACGTCGCACCGGCTACTATACCACAGCGGCCTGTGCTGTTCCACTTAGCCGTAAGTTTCGCGACACGCATGTAAAGCGGCTCGCCCCCGCAGTCTATGTCCTGAAGCTCGCCCGACGAGGGATTCGAGGTTTTGACCAGCGCAAACACCGCTTTGTCATACTTTTCGGCGGCTTTTATAAACGGGAGCACACCGTCGCTGCCGAGATACGGGTTTACCGTCACACAGTCGGCTCCGGCCGAATCGCTTCCGAAAAATGCCTCGGCATAAGCCTCGGCGGTCGAGCCTATATCGCCGCGCTTGACGTCAAGGATAACATAAAGCCCCGCCGATTTCGCGTATCTTATGGTTTTGTCCAGTGCCTGCAGTCCCTGCAGCCCGTACATCTCATAGAAGGCCGACTGCGGCTTTACTGCCGGGATAAGGTCGGCTGCCGCGTCTATCAGCGCGCGGTTGTACTCGAACAGCGCCTCCCCCACACCTCGTCCTTCCCGTATGTGAGGGGGTATGTATTCGAGTTTAGGGTCCAATCCCATTACGGTTGGGTTGTTTTTCTTGCGGATAAGCTCCGCCAAAAGAGAAAACGACATCGAAACCTCCGGAAATACATTCTTACGGTAAAAACACACGCTCGACGGCACCGTAAAGCGACAGCCCTATAAACGGCGTGTTGCATGACTTGCTTTTGAGCATGCTGCGGCTTACCACAATTTCGCGGTTTGGGTTTGTCACCGCAATGCCGTTTTTCGCGCCGGGCTTGATTTCGATTTTGCGGCCGAGTATTTTCGCCGGCCCGGTGCAAAGCAGCTCGCAAAGCCTGAAAATATCGATATGACCGGGCATAACAAGATATGTCACCGCCGCGGCAAATGCGGTCTGCAGCCCTATTATGCCGTTATTGACCTCAGCAAGCGGGCCTGTCTTCTGCTTTTCGGTGTGGGGTGCGTGGTCGGTCGAAATGCAGTCCACAGTGCCGTCTACAATCGCCTCTATAACCGCCTCAACGTCGGCCCGCGAGCGCAGCGACGGGTTCATTTTGGCATTCCCGCCGTAGAACATCACGTCCTCGTCACAAAGAGAGAAATAGTGCGGGCAGGTTTCGACTGTAACATTCACGCCGCGCGCTTTGGCATCGCGAATCATTCTCATGCCGCCCGCCGTGCTTACGTGCGCAATATGCAGCCGGCAGCCCGTCTCCTCCGCGAGCAACAGATCGCGCGCGATTGCCACATCCTCTGCCGAGTTTGGTATGCCCTTCACGCCGAGCGCCGCTGCGGTGCGTCCTTCATTCATCACGCCGCCGGCCGAAAGCGAAAGCTCCTCACAGTGTGAGATAATGAGATACCCGCCTTTTGCACAGCGCTTCATTGCCTCGCGCATAAGTCCTGCATCGGAGACCGGCATTCCGTCGTCCGTAAACGCGACTGCACCCGCTTCGTGCAAAGCGTCAAAGTCGCAAAGCTCACGACCCTGCTGCCCGACCGTTATAGCCGCGGTCGGCAATACCTCGCACAGTCCCCATACGCGCGCCCTGTCGATTACCCAGCGTAGCCGCTCCACGCTGTCTATCGGCGGTTTGGTGTTTGGCATCGCCACCACAGTGCCGAATCCGCCCGCCACAGCCGCCGCCGTACCCGTGTAGATTGTCTCTTTCTCCTCTTCGCCCGGCTCGCGCAGATGGCAGTGCATGTCTATAAACGCCGGCATGGACAGCGCACCTCGCGCGTCGTATACCTCACAGCCTTCGGGCAGCCTGTCAGGCAATCCTGTACCGTACCACACCGCCTCGATGCCGCCCGGTTTGCCTCCGTTGCCACGACGCATCAATATCGAGCCGAGCTCTGCCGTCCGCGCCTCGGTGTCAACAATATGCGTGTTTTTGATAAGCGTATAATTGGGCATTTATATGTTTTCTCCGTTAAATGTGCTTAGCAAGCCTGCCTGCTGCATTACTCGCTTACAATGTCGACCCGCAGTTCGGTCGCGCCGTCCCGCAGCTTTTCGGAAAGCTCGGCGGTGATTATGCAGTTTTCCATCTCGCCCGGCGTGACGACCCTGCGCTTTAGGGCGCGCAGCGTGTTTCCGCCCGCCGAAACCAAAACTCTCACGTCTCGGAATGTGGCGGTCGACCTGAAAAACAGATGCACTTCGCCGACCGGCTCGCTTTCGGGGATTACTATGCGCTGGGGCACTATATAGCGCACTCCCTCGCCCGGCACAGCCGGTATAACGCGCGCACCGTCATAGAAACTCGCGTTGCCGAGCACATAGTTTGCCGCTGCCCTGCCCGCAGAAAACGACTCGCGCGTTACATAATCGACAAGGTCGTGCACCTGAAGCACGTTCCCGCACGCGAAAACGCCCGGGATACTTGTCTGCAGATACTGGTCGACGACCGGCCCGCCCGTCACATCGTCAAGCTGCACTCCCGCGGTACGCGACAGCTCGTTTTCGGGTATCAGCCCGACCGAAAGCAGCAGCGTGTCGCACTCTACATACTTTTCGGTGCCGGGGATGGGCTTTCGGCTCTCGTCGACGCGAGAGATTACGACGCCCTCGACACGGCTATTGCCGCGGATTTCAGTCACGGTATGCGAAAGGTAAAGCGGTATTCCGAAATCGTCAAGACACTGCGCAATATTGCGCGCAAGTCCGCTCGAGTGCGGCATTATCTCGCACACGCACAGTACTTTGGCGCCTTCGAGCGTCATTCTGCGCGCCATTATAAGGCCGATGTCGCCCGAACCCAAAATTACAACGCGTTTGCCGGGAAGTATCCCCTCCATGTTGACATAGCGCTGTGCAGTTCCCGCCGTAAACACGCCCTGCGGCCGCGTGCCCGGTATGCCTATTGCGCCCCGAGTGCGCTCGCGGCAGCCCATCGCCAGCACAACTGCGCCAGCCTGCGCCTTAACATACCCCGTTTCGGGGGAAACGAATGTCACCTCGCGGTCGGCGGACACGCCAAGCGCCATCGCGCCTGTCAGATACTCGATGCCCGCCTCATTGACCATCTCTATGAAACGCCCCGAATATTCGGGACCGGTAAGTTCTTCGCCGAAAAAGTGAAGCCCGAATCCCGCGTGTATGCATTGATTTAAAATCCCGCCAAGCTCTTTATCGCGCTCAATTATAAGAATCTCACCCGGCTCTATACCCGTGCGGCTTGCTTCGAGCGCCGCGGCAAGTCCTGCAGGCCCACCGCCAATAACTATGATTTTTTTGGTTATCGAAGGTATGTCAGACAATGAGTTCACCGTCTCTTTCGCAGTCGCGCGGCACAAGTTCCGAGCCGCAGCCTTTCTTTGTTACTTCTCCAAGAGATATGCCCAGTTCTTTTGCCAGCAGCTCGGCCACTCGCGGCGAGCAGAATCCGCCCTGGCAGCGCCCCATCCCGGCACGCACGCGGCGCTTGACCATGTCAATGTCGCGTGCTCCGAGCGGGCGGCGAATGGCGTCGAGTATTTCGCCCTCTGTTATAGTCTCACAGCGGCAGACTATGCGGCCGTAAGAGGGGTCACGCTTTATAAGCTCGTTCTTTTCGCTTGCGCGCAGCAGCCTGAAGCGCACTACCGGCGGACGCTCCATAACCGCGTCGGGGTTCTCCTCAAGATGAAGCCCCATCTCGCCGAGCAGTTCAACGGCCGCGCGCGACAGCGCCGGCGACGCGGCAAGCCCCGGCGACTCTATGCCGACAAGGTGCAAAAGTCCCGACACGCGCTCCGAAGGCCGCACATAAAAGTCGCCTGTTGAAGGCGTCGCACGCACCCCGGCAAACGAGGTTATCATATCGCGCGGCGAAACGCCGGGCACAAGCCTGCGTCCGCCCTCGAAAACTTCTTCGATTCCTTCGCTGGTTGTGGAGGTGTCGTCCGCCGACTCCACTCGGTGCGCGTTTGGCCCGACTATAACATTGCCGTCGACGGTCGGTGAAACGAGTATTCCCTTTCCGCGCTCGGTCGGGCAGGCGAACACCACGCGCCTGACTCTCGGTCCTTTACCTTTGTCAAGCAGTCCATATTCCCCGCGGCGAGGGATAATCTCGACCGGAAAATCGAGGTCGCCCGATTTGACCGCCAGCTCCGCGGAGTGTGCACCCGCGGCGTTTACGACAAATCGCGCCGAAATCTCGCGCCCGCGCGATTCGGCGACAAGATGCCCGTCGGCAGCTCTTATGCGCTCGACCGGGAAATTAAAGTAAAAGTCACAGCCGTTTCGCGCCGCCGTCTCGCCGGCGGCAATGCACAGCTCGTACGGGCACACTATGCCCGCTGTCGGCGCCCACAGCGCGGCATAAATTTCTTCCGAAAGCGCTGGCTCAAGCTCGCGAGCACGCTCGCCGGACACTATCTCCAGTCCCGGAACGCCGTTTTTCTCCCCGCGCTCGAGCAGCTCACGCAGTGCCGGCATATCGTCTTCCGAGAAGGCACAGACCAGCGAACCGCAATTATTATACGGCACGTCCAGCAGGCGCGCAAGCTCCGGCATCTCTGCGCAGCCTGCGACATTATACTTTGCCTTCAGGGTACCGGGTACGGCGTCATAGCCCGCATGGACAATAGCGGAATTGGCTTTTGTCGCGCCCATCGCCACGTCGCCCGTCGCCTCGGCAACCGCGACGCGAAGCCGGTAGCCTGACAGCCGATATGCTGTCATGCAGCCGGTGATGCCCCCGCCTACAATCAAAACGTCGTAAGTCATCGGTTGTTTTTACCTCATTGTGCAGAGCATTCGTCAAAATTTAGTATACCACACAATATGTAAGTATACCATACAAACCGCGCCGATACAACATTATTTTGCCCCGGCTGACAATTTATAAAATATCGCAAAACGATTAAATAATAGTTGTAATTTTTTGTGCCCCATGTTATAATTAGTCGATTATATTCACAAACACTGAAAGGCGGAGCCACCGGATGGATTCGGAAGTCAGTATTTTAAAACAGGAAGACCTTGAGCGTCTTTACGATTTGACCGAAGCGCTTGTAGGTGAAATCGAGAAAGTCGTTGTCGGCAAGCACACCGAGGTTATACTGCTCGTCACAGCGCTGCTTGCCGGTGGGCATGTGCTTATCGAAGACGTGCCCGGTGTGGGCAAAACTACGCTCGCGGCAGCATTGGCGCGCGCAGCGGGACTGAAATTCCGGCGCGCACAGTTTACGCCGGACGTAATGGCATCGGATATTACCGGCTTTAACATTTACAACCGGCGTACCGAGCGGTTTGAGTTTAAAGAAGGTCTGGTTATGACCAACATCCTGCTCGCCGACGAGATTAACCGCGCGTCACCCAAAACACAGTCGAGCCTGCTCGAGGCAATGGAGGAAGCGCGCGTCACCGTCGACGGCGTGACCTATGATGTACCCGACCCATTCATGGTGATAGCAACCCAAAACCCGGCGGGCTTCGTCGGCACCTATCCCCTGCCCGAAGCGCAAATAGACCGCTTCAGCCTGAAAATCTCAATGGGTTACCCGACACTCGACGAGGAAATTGCCATTATAGACAGCCGCCGCACCGAAAACCCCATAGATTCGGTAAGGCCGGTGGCAGGAGTTAAGGCTATACAGACTTTGCGCACCGTTGTTTCAAATGTTCACATCGATGCGGAGGTCAGCAAATATATAGTTCTGCTCGTTTCGGCAACTCGCCGCCACGAAAAGCTTGCGCTCGGCGCAAGCCCGCGCGCGTCGCTGGCTCTCATGCGCATTTCACAGGCTTATGCCTTTATGCATCGCCGCATGTATGTGCTGCCCGAGGATGTCGCCGCCGTGTTCCGCAATACTATAGCACATCGCCTGATGCTCAAGCAAGAGGCAAAGCTTGAGCGTCTCACAGCCGACGACATTTTAACCGAGATATTGCGCCGCACCGACGCACCCTATAAAGGCAAGAGATGAAAGACCATGCCGTCGTGCCTCCCAAGCGGAGGCTGAAGTTCGCGATTTGCCCGAATTTCGCGCTTTACGTTTTGCTATTGGCCGGGGCGCTGATTTTCACACAGGCATTGCGTTCGCCCATTTCGGCGGTGCTGTTTGTATTTCTGCTCCTTCTGCCGCTTTTTACGCTTGCGTATCTTTTCATTGCCTCGGCAAACGTAAAAGTATATGTCGAGCGCGGCTCGGACGAGGTGCCAAAACTCACACCCGTCCGATTCGGGCTGACGGTGGCAAACGATTCTGTTTTGCCCGTCCCGTTTGCGGAGATTGACATTATACTCCCGTCGGAACGTGCAGTACGCTGCATCGGGCGCAGGGTCAGAGTTTCGCTTGTGCCGTTCGGTTATTACGATCTGTCGGAGACCGTCACTTTCCCATATCGAGGCGAGTATGAGATAGGCGTTTCGGACATTTATGTTTATGACCCGTTCCGCATGTTTCGCCTGCGCGTGACCGCCGACACGTTTACGACCGTGTTTGTCATGCCCCGCCGGCTCTCGCTTGACCGCAGCGGTTCGCATGCGGCGTCCGATGTCAACACAAGCTCGATTTTAACGCTCAGCGGTATCGACCGCGCGGAGCTTTCGGACATTCGCGAGTATCGCAACGGCGACCATATCAAAAGCATCCACTGGAACCTGTCGTCCAAAACTCAGGACCTTGTCGTCAAGGAATACGCGATGAACTCGGGCAACAGGGTCTACATCTTTGTCGACACCGCGCGCTATGCCGACCCGTCGGAAGGCGGTTATGAGGACGACATCGCCGAATATGTTGCCGACGGGGTCATTGAACTTGCGCTTGCAGCCGCGCATGGTGAGCTCGAAAGCGGAAACAATGTCACGATGATATGGTACGACGGCCGCACGCAAGGCGACATACAGACTGCCGAAATGGAGTCTGTAAAAGACCTTGACCGCATTTTCACGGTTTTTGCCACCGCTCAGCTTTGCCCGCCCGACGACGAGCACGATTTCACGCGCATGGCGGCGCTTGTGTCCGAAACCCAGGGCGTTACCGTACTTTTCGTTTCGGCGCGCATGGATGCAAAGCTCGTGCGCGGAATAACGGCTGCCGCCGGCATGTTCGGCGGACTTGCGGCACGCGGCGCGGTCGGATATATGTATTTCGACCCATCCGCACATATACTGCCCGAAAGACGAGACTCGCACCGCGAAACCTCTGAACTGTGCAAACGCCAGTTAAGCGAAGCGGGCATTGCCGTCGTCACGGCCGACATAACTTTCCAAGATGCAAAAACATAAGCGGGCAATGCTATATGATCTGGATTTTAAACTTATACACTTTTAAACATACGGATATAAAATGGATGAAGCGGTAAAACTAAGAAAACGCAGAAGCACTCCGTGGAAACAGCGCAAAGAAAAGCGCCGGATTCCGCATAAATACCTTTATCTTCCCGAGATGCAGCGCACCAAACCCGGCACCGCGGTTATCGGGTATGCCTGTCGCGCATTTACGGCATGGCTTGCGGTTTTTGGGCTGCTGCTGTTTATCTGTGATGCGTTTCTTTTCGAGGTGGACGGCAAATTTCTCGCGCTGGCCTCACTTATCCCCGTGGCTCTGCTTGCCATAGCGGTATATAACCGCATAGGCACGCTCATAGCCTTTGGGGGTACCGCGCTTTCGGCTGCACTATTTATCGTATTCACCGGCAAACCGATTGAATATACCACAGCCTCACTGCTGACACTTTATAACGGCATCGGCGCCAGACTGGCGTCGCTCGGCTACCGCGCACCGGCTATAGTCGATATAGACATGTCGCAGCTTCCCGTTTCGACCGAACAGGCCGACCTTGTTTTGACCGGTCTGGTCTTTATCTCTATACTGCTTGCCGTGATTGTCACTTTGTCCTGCGTAAAGCGCGTGCACATGCTGCCGATAATTATAGCGTGGGGCGCTATATGCATCGTGATTTTCACATACAACCTTGTCGGCAGGAGCTGGGGCTTTACGCTCATGCTCACTTCCTTCTGCGGGCTTGCAGTGATGCGCGCTTATGAGAGCTTCTTCCGCGAAGCGCCCGAGCCAAGCGGCAAAAAATCGCGCGCAGGCGCAACCGTACCGCCCGAAGTGCAAAGCGAACGGCAAGCGCACTCTGACAGCACAATAGCCGCTGACACCAAATCCCGCCCGCGCGGGCTTGCAGGCCAGTCACGAGGCTCCGCGCTTGGCGGTTTTGCAGGGCTTGCCGCAATGATAGTCGCATTTGCGGTGCTGCTGATGCCTACAATGTCTATACGCAAAAAATGGGACGAAATCGAGTCCATCAACAACAAGATGGAAATAGCGCGCCAGATACTTTCGTCGGTTATAATCGGCGACGCTCCCGATTTTTCGGACCTCGGCTATCTCGGCAAGATGGACCTGCTCACCTCCCGCAGCACGACCGCAAGCGACAGATTCTTTACCGGCGCCAAAGTGCTCGAGGTGCGCACAAACTATAATACCTGTCTCTTATTACGCAGCTTTGTTTCAAGCACATTCGAAAATGACAGGTGGCTTGTGCCGCAAAAAAATGAAATTTCGAGTTTTTTCAGTCAATTCGGCTTTGGCTTTGTAGGAGAGCGGATAGCAAAAAACTTTTTCGATACCGTAAACCCCAAACTGTCGGGGATTTCAAACTATACATCATACACCACACGCTACGATTACGGTTTTATCACCACCCCCGTTGACATTAAACTGCTTTCTTCGTCCGGCAACCTGCTGTTTTTGCCCTCGCGCTATGACCCCGATATTGCACTGCTTTCGTTTGGCGGCACCGGCGAAAATGCTTATAACGAAGAATATACCGATCACTCGGACGGTATAATAACCACTTCATGGTTCAACTTCAACAAGTCATACCGCGTGCTGTCGTATGCGCAGTCATATCGCCACGAAAATGTGTTCAGAAACCTCACGGCGCTGCGAAGCTATTACAACATCTGCCGCAGCTACATCGAGCGAACGATGGTCGACGGCACATATTACGGCGATCTCGTCAAAACCGATATACTCGCGCTCGGGCTGGAGATTTTGGCCGACGACAATGCTTACGAGCGCTGGTATGCGATGGACGAAGTCGAGCGCACCGAGTTTTACAGGCGTTTCACAACAGCCGACAGTTACGGAGTACATGTGCACGACATCTATACGTCCGTACCGGAATCCGAAAGCAGCGGGCTTTTCAAGCTTGCCTTAACCGCACTCGCTGACGCACACCCCGAACTTAGGCTGGACCCCGAAACTCTTAGTGCGGGGCTCCGGGTCTTTGACGGCAAGCTCTACATCGAAACGGGCGGCCAATTTATGTCGGTAAATGCAATCGGCGCTTTATCGCAAATTACAACATACGAAAAAGTAATGGCTGTCATTGACTATCTCAAGGACAACTACACATATACGCTTACACCCAAAGAGCCGCGAAGCGACAAGCTGGGCTCTGTTGAAGCCTTCCTGTCCGACACGAAAGAAGGATACTGCGTTCAGTTCGCCACCGCAGCCGCGCTGATGCTCCGCACGCTCGGCGTGCCGACACGCTACTGCGAAGGCTATATAGCGCCGGATTTCAAGCTGGACAAATCGGTCGCGGGCGAGGGGCGCTATGTCTGCACGGTACGCGACTTCAACGCTCACGCTTGGATTGAAGTTTATGTCGACGACATCGGTTGGCTGACATTTGAAACCACGCCCGAATATTATGCCGGCATGTACGAGCACTTCTCGCTCAATGTCAATCCAATTTCCGGCGGGTATGAAACCCCTGAATACATCGAACCCGAGGACATCGACCTCGAAGACGACAAAGCGGCCGACACGTTTGACATTGCACAGCTTGTCGCCGTCATTGCTATAGCGCTTGCAGTCGTCGCCGCACTGGGTGCTGCCATATACTTTGTCCGCAAATTTGTTGTCTCGACGCTTGAGGCGCGCTATCTCCGCGAAAAATATATCGAAACTGCGCTGCGCAGCTTCCCCGAGGGCGACGAGCGCCGGGCCACCGCTTTTGCGATTATAGACTATATATCGGCAGCGCTTGCAGCCGCCGGATTGCGTCCGCGCACGGGTGAGCTGCCCTCCGAATACCGCGCGCGTTGCGAGCGTGTGCTGCGCGGAGAAGAGCCGGTCCTGCCAGAAAGACAAATTAAGCTTCCCGGCCCCATAGGCGGCATTGTTTCTAAACTCACCGCGTCGGGCGCCGAAAAGAAAGCAGCGAAAATGCGCAAAACGACCGATAAAAAACTCAAAAAGCGCACAGGCTCGCTCGGCGTGGCAGACGAGTTTACAGGCGCAAAAGGCGAGCTTGCCGCGCCGCAAATCAATGTTGCCGATGTCGATTATGCGCGTCTGTTCGATTCTATCCAGCGCGAGGAGTTCGGCCCCGGAATGTCTGCCGACGAGCTGCGCGACTGTGCACAATTCCTCGTTGCGCTATCAAATATTGTTTACAGTAATCTTAATCCGCTGAAGAAAATCTGGTATCGCCACATCAAACATACAATATGACAAACAGTGAAATTACAATGTTACCGGGCGGCGCCCTTGCATATCTCGGCGACGCGGTGTTCGAGGTCGCCGTCAGACTTACCCTGCTCGAACGGGGCATAACCTCGCTGGGCAGCCTTAACAGAGAGGCGCTACATTATGTTACCGCGGTCGCGCAAAGCCGCGCCGTCGAAAAAATCCTGCCTCTGCTCTCACCCGAGGAAGCCGATGTGTTCAGACGGGGGCGCAATACCGGCGATTTGACCCCGCCAAAATCGGCAACCCACGGCGAATATCGCCGCGCGACCGGGCTTGAGGCGCTTTTCGGCTATCTGTACCTCAAAGGAGAGATGGCACGCATCAAGCAGCTGTTTGAGGCCGGATTTATAGAAAATGAGAGCAAGTCTTAAAAATTACGATTAAGGGAAACAATACAATGCCTGTTGACAGAATCAAAAAGCAAAAAGGTGAAAAGATAAAGGTATTAACTGTGTTCGGCACCAGACCGGAGGCAATCAAAATGTGTCCGCTCGCGCGGCTGCTTGATGCCGACCCGCGTTTTGAGCCGAAGGTGCTTGTCACTGCACAGCACCGCGAGTTGCTCGACTCCGTGCTCGATATTTTTCGTGTCACTCCCGATTATGACCTCAATCTGATGCGCCAGGGTCAGACACTTGCGCAGATAACCTCCGGCGTAATCGAAGGTGTTTACAATATACTCGGCGAGTATACCCCGGACATTGTGCTCGTCCACGGCGACACGACCACGAGTTTCGCTGCCGCGCTTGCGGCGTTTTACCGCAAGGTTGCTGTCGGCCATGTCGAGGCGGGCCTGCGCACTTGGGACAGATATTCGCCTTTCCCCGAGGAGATGAACCGCACGCTGACCGGTCGGCTCGCGACCCTTCACTTCTCACCTACAGAGGACAGCCGGGAAAACCTCGCCCGCGAAGGCATTACCGAAAACGTTTACGTTACGGGCAACACCGCGCTCGACGCTTTTGCCTACACTGTGTCAGAGGACTACACATTCAAAAGCGAGGCACTGCAAAATCTGCCCCGCCGCGGGGACAGAGAAAAACTCGTCGTATTGACCGCTCACCGCAGGGAAAACCTTGACGGCGGCATAGCGTCTGTTTGCCGGGCGGTGAAGCGGCTTGCGGGCTCGCATCCCGAGCTGCGTTTTGTCTATCCAATGCATCCCAATCCGGCAGTCAGAGGCGCCGTGCTGCCCGTCCTTTCGGACATAGAAAATGTCACGCTCTGCGAACCTGTGGACGTGACCGACATGCACAATCTTTTGGCACGCGCATGGCTTTGTCTAACTGATTCCGGCGGGCTGCAGGAGGAGGCGCCCTCATTCGGACTGCCGGTGCTGCTCTTGCGCAGCGAAACCGAGCGTCCCGAAGCCGTGCGTGCAGGCACCGTCGAAGTGGTCGGCACCGATGAAAACAATGTTGTCGCTGCCGTTGAGCGGCTCCTTTTTGACCGTGAGCGTTATGAGCGCATGAGCAGCGCGAAAAACCCCTATGGTGACGGACACGCGTCCGAGCGAATCTCGGATATTATATACCGCTATTTTACGGAGGATGCGTAAAATATGAAATTTATCGACGAGTTTAAAAATTTCGCGTTCAAAGGTAATGTCATCGACATGGCGGTTGGTATTGTCGTCGGCGGCGCTTTCTCCGCCATCGTAAATGCGCTTGTCACCTATATTATCATGCCCTTAATTTCATACGGGACCGCCGGACTTGACTTCACCGATATGAAAATTGTCCTGCGTCCCGCGGCAGTAGTCGACGGCGTTGAAGTTGCCGAGTGCGCCATCGGATACGGTCAGGTTATCCAGAGCATTATTTATTTCCTCCTTGTCTCCCTCGCTCTGTTTATAGTTCTCAAAATCATTTTTAACTTCCGCAGCAAGGTCAATGCGGCTGCCGGTGCGGCTGCCACAGCCTTGAAAAAACCGGCACCTGCCTCCGCTGCCCCCCTGCAGCCGCAAACCTCACCGGAGCAAGCACAGGCGGCGGCAGATCAAGCCGCTCTCGATGCCGCATCCAAAGCAGCCTCTATCGAAGCGCGCGAAGCCAATATCGAACTGCTGCTTTCTGAAATCCGTGATCTTCTGAAAAACCAGTCAAACAATCAATCAGCCAACAACAGTTAAATATATAAAATATAAAAACGGGAGTAAAAGCTATGTACTACCTTGGAATTGATCTTGGTGGAACAAACATTGCAGTGGGCGTTGTTGATGAAAACAACAATATTGTTATAAAAGACAGCGTCCCCACAAAAGCACAGCGTCCGGCAGAAGAAATCGTCATTGATATGGCGAATCTTTGCCGCGACCTGCTTGAGCGTGCGGGTATCCCGCTCAGCGAAGTTGCTTATGCGGGTATCGCCGCGCCGGGCAGTATCGACCCCGAGGAAGGCCGTGTCGTTTACGCAAACAACCTGCCCTTCCGCGATTTCCCCATCGCAGACCTGCTGCGCAAGCATCTTTCTATCGAAAAGGTGTATCTTGAAAACGATGCCAATGCCGCCGCTTATGGCGAAGCGCTTGCCGGCGCAGCCCGCGGCACAAGATATGCCGTAATGATCACGCTGGGCACCGGTCTCGGCGGAGGCATCGTTATTGATGGCAAGGTCTACTCGGGCTTCAACTATGCCGGAGCGGAGCTCGGCCACATTGTCATCGAGTACGACGGCAAGCCCTGCACCTGCGGGCGCAAAGGATGCTGGGAGTCTTACAGCTCTGCCACCGGCCTTATCCGCATGACGAAAGAAAAAATGTCCGAAACCAAGGACACACTCATGTGGGAAATGGCCGAGGGATCGCTGGACAATGTCAGCGGCAAAACCGCGTTCGCAGCGATGAAGGAAGGCGACCGAGCAGCCGCCGAGGTCGTCGACATGTACATCTCTTATCTTGCCTGCGGTATAACCAACATAATCAACATATTCCAGCCTGAGGTTCTCTGCATCGGTGGCGGTGTCTGCCGCGAGGGCGACTATCTTGTCAAGCCGCTTCTTGAGAAGGTCAACGCAGAGCAGTATACCCGTGACCTTAAAAAACAAACTGAAATCAAAATTGCCGAGCTTGGCAACGACGCAGGCATTATAGGCGCCGCAGCACTCGGCAGACAGCAGCAGTAACACTAAATGATGTGCCGGCAAGGCTGCCCACCAGCCTGCCAGCACAAAAGCAAAATCCCCCTGTCACGCTTTGGCTGACAGTGGGGATTTATTCAATTAGCCAAAAATCCTCCGAAACGCGAAGTTTCGGAGGATTTTATTAGCTTAGTTTCTCAGCGCTTCTTTTTCAGCACTACTGCTGCGCCGAGCGAAGCAAACGCAATCACTGCCATGGCAGCCATGCTATCAAATGTTGCGGGGGCAGCTTTCGGCTCCTCCACATCCGACGTCGTCAAAACAGCGTCAGGCCCGTATGATGTAAAGCGAACACCGTTCGGGAACGCGATGCGGCCTCCCCAACCTCCGTCGGGCTGGCAGTCGCTGATATAAACATAAATTTTACCGTCCTTGCCGGTAAGCAGATGGCTGAGATCAAATGTCTGCGTGGGCACATTGCCATCCTCGTCGCGAAGGTTGCCCCAGTTCGGTGAATTAGGATCATCTTCTTCACCGGGCTCTGCGACCGCTATAACAGCTGTCTCTTATACACATCT
>DGDL01000029.1 GCA_002385415.1 Clostridiales bacterium UBA3953 | reverse complement strand
TTTTGCCATAATAAAGTAATATAGAACGTATCTTGATTGACAAACCGCACGTTTTTTACTATCATTGTATTTATTCTGCCGCAACATGCAGATTTTTTACCGCATGCCGCGGCAAAAACAATAGAGGAGCAACTGAATATGTGGATTACCGCAGCCGTTTTTTCGGCAGTCTTTGCGGGGCTGACAGCCATACTCGCAAAATGCGGGATACGCAAAACAAGCTCGAGTGTTGCAACCGCACTCCGAACAGTCATTGTGCTCATTTTTTCGGCAATTGTGGTTTCCATTGTCGGCTCGTGGAACACTTTGGGGCAAATCAGCCCCACTTCGTGGCTGTTTTTGATTTTGTCCGGTTTTGCAACCGGCGCCTCATGGATATGTTATTTTAAGGCGCTTTCAATCGGCGATGTCAACAAGGTTGCGCCGATTGACAAATTAAGCACCGTTATCTCCGTTCTGCTTGCCATTGTCATATTCGGCGAGACCGACAATCTGATTTTCAAAATTGTCGGCGTGCTGCTATTCGGCATAGGCACTTATTTAATGGTAGAAAAAGCCGCGACCACCAAGGAGCCGCAGGGCAAAAGCTGGATAGTATATGCCCTGCTCGCCGCAATATTTGCGGCGCTCACCTCGGTGCTTGCCAAGATTGGCATTTCGGGCGTCGAATCCAATCTCGCGACGGCTATACGCACCGTCGTCGTGCTCGCGATGGCTTGGGCTATAGTTTTTATGAAAGGCAAGCATAAAGAACTGGGGGAACTTGACAAAAAAGAGCTTGTTTTCATCGTGCTTTCGGGTATCGCCACCGGCGCATCGTGGCTGTTTTACTATTATGCCGTACAAAACGGCATACTCAGCGTTGTTATACCCATCGATAAAATGAGCATACTCTTGACCGTGTTGTTTTCGCGCGTATTTCTCAAAGAGGAGCTGTCGCGCAAAGCCGCATTTGGTCTTGCGCTAATGCTGGCAGGCACACTTGTGATAACTTTCTGGAAGTAACCGCCGGCTCGCAGGTAAATCCGCCGACCGGAGGCCTGCCGCCACTTCCGTCGCGACAATTGCCGGCGTCAAATACGCACGGTAAAGCGGTGTAACCCCTGTTATGAGGTTACACCGCTTGTATTTTGTGCATTTTCTCTTTTGGGGAGTGCCGTTTTCAGCACCCCCTTATTTGCTGTGCTTCATACCGGTTGACTTTTACAGCAGGATACAGATAAGCCCGCCGCTTCCCTCGTTTATAATGCGCTGGAGAGTTTCGGAAAGCTTTGCACGCGCATCGTCCGGCATGTGCTGGAGCTTTGAAAGCAGGCCTTCGTTTACAAGCTCGTGCAGAGTTTTGCCGAATATGTTGGACTCCCACAGTTTTGCCGGCTCTTCCTCGAACTCGTGAAGCAGGTATTTTACGAGGTCTTCCGACTGCTGTTCGGTACCGACAATCGGGTTTACAACCGTCTCAATCTCGGCCTTTATCATGTGTATGGACGGGCCGCTCGCTTTGAGCCGCACGCCATATCCGCCCGCTTGCTTGATGATTTCCGGCTCCTCGAGCTTAAGGTCGCCGATTTCCGGCGTGACAATGCCGTAACCGCGCTCCTCGACCTCCTCGAGCGCCTTTGCAACACGGTCGTATTTGCGTTTGACGTCTGCCAGCTCCCGCATCAGCGATATGAGCTTTGCGTCGTTGTCTATATCAAAGCCTGTCATATCGCTGAGCACGCGATAATAAAGGCTTTCCGGGACGCGAACGTCAATTCTTGCGCAGCCTGTTCCGAGATCGATTTTCTCAACAATAACGCGCTCTATGTATTCGCCGCCCGCCATCGAATTGGCAACGGACTGGATGTCACCGGTGCAGCGTATCTTCTCCGCCGCCTCCATGAGCACGCCTCTGATAGCCTCCGCTACCGGATGGGTTCTGTCAAGCGCCGTCGTCCAAGCCGGCATTGTGACGGCCAGCTCCTTCACCGGGAACTCGAGCAGCACCATCTCAAGTATATTGCGGATGTCCTCGCTGTCCAGCTCGAGGCAGTTTACCAGCGCGACCGGCGCTTTGTACTGCTCCTCCAGCTTATACGCCAAGTCAATGGCTTCGTCGCTGCCGGGATTTGCCGAGTTGAGTATTATTACAAACGGCTTTCCTATTTTTTTCAGCTCGCTTATGACCCGCTTTTCGGCATCAACATAGTTTTTGCGCGGCAAGTCCCCTATTGTGCCGTCGGTCGTCACAACGATTCCTATTGTCGAGTGCTCCGATATGACTTTTTGGGTTCCAAGCTCGGCAGCCTGCTCAAACGGCATCGCTTCGCTCGACCACGGAGTCATAACCATGCGGGGCGCGCCGTTTTCGGTCGAGCCCATCGCGTCGGGAATAAGATACCCGACGCAATCGATCATTTTGACGCGCATTTCGGCGTTGTCGACCAGCGAAACTTTAACCGCTTCGTCGGGTATGAACTTCGGCTCTGCTGTCATGACCGTGCGCCCTGCCGCGCTTTGCGGCATCTCGTCGCGTGCGCGCTCGCGTTCGTATGGGTCGCTGATATTGGGCAAAACAAGCGCTTCCATGAAACGCTTTATAAAAGTCGATTTTCCCGTCCGCACCGGGCCGACCACGCCGATATAAATATCCCCGCCGGTGCGTGTGGCTATGTCGGCATATATGCTATGATTTTCCAATAAAGAAACCTCCCCGATACAGAATGAAACTCCTGCCATGATTTTCTGTACATTTATATTTCGGGAAGGTCAATTTTATTCTTATTCCGGAAATGTTCTATTTACATTTATACCGCTGGGCTCCGTCACAGTCGTTTTTACGCAAACATTCAAATGTCGACGGCTCCACGCCCGTCGAGCGATACATTATTACATTATCTCCGACATGCGGGCAATATCTTTCCACAAGCTCACGAGAGCCTTTTTTTGCCCACTTCCGCTGTACTTTTGGCGCATCCATAAGGCTTACCCCCGTAATTTCGGTCGTTGATATTATTATAACGCGCCATAGCGGTTTTTATTACAAAAAAAGTGGATGATTTTGCAATCATCCACTTTTTTCTATTGTGTTAGCTCCGACCTATTGTC
>DGDL01000102.1 GCA_002385415.1 Clostridiales bacterium UBA3953 | reverse complement strand
ATTGCGGGCATCGAAAGTGAACTTGACACCATACTCGTGCTCTCGGGCGTGACGAGCATGGAAACCATAAAAATGTTCCCGTATCGCCCCGCCTATGTGTTCCCGCATGTGGGCGCTATAATCGGGGTGGGCGTCGAGTAACCGAGTTTGACGGAAAAAGCGCCGCAAGCCCGATTTCTGCGGCGATACATATATACAGCGCAAAAAGAAAAGGTTCCGCGTGTCGCTTGCGGAACCTTTTTGCGTTTATCTATGCAGTCGCTTTATTTTCAGCACGTCGCGCAGCATGCGGTATGCGTCGCGAAAAACGTGCACTTTCGATTCGCGGTGGTTTACAATGGTCACAGGCAGCTCGAGCACGCGCGCGCCGGATTTTGCATATAGCATCAGCGCCTCAAGGTCAAATGCAAAGCCGTCTATCTTGCACTGTGAAAAAATCTTTTGCGCAATCCCGGTTTTAAAGCATTTGATGCCGCACTGCGAGTCGCTGAACCTAAATCCCACAAGCAGCGCGACAGTCCTGTAAAATACCTTTGAGGCAAGTTTGCGCAGGAAAGTGTAGCCCGCGTATCCCTTTTCGTGCAGCCGCCGCGAGCCTATCGCCGCGTCCGCGCCCGACTCGTCAAGCGCGCCGTAAAACCGTCCTATCACCTCGGTGCCATAGGCGAGGTCACAGTCGGTGAAAAGCACATACTTGCCGCGCGCGGCAAGTATACCGTCGCGGACGGCCGCGCCCTTTCCCTTATTTGGCTTGTGGGAGACAAGCCGTACCCGCGGATAGCCGAGCGCGGCAATTATCTTTGCCGACTCGTCTGTGCTGCCGTCGTCGGAAAATATAACCTCATATTCGCCGCCGGGGAACAGACCGTCCAGATACTCGGTCAGCGCCCGGGCGGTGTCCGCCACTATAGAGGCTTCGTTGTAGACCGGAATAACGACGGAAAGCTCCGGTCTGCTGGATTCGTCCAAAAAACATCGCCGCCAATCGTCTATATTACCGCATGCATGCGCAAAGCCGCGCACGCTCCGCGTGCAAAGGCGCGCGGATTGCGTCTGCCGGTGCATAAAAGCCGCCGGTATGCGCATTTGCACAGGCTCGCCCGCGGTTTGCGGCTGCCGGTTAATGCGGTTTACCTTTCAATTTTCACGAGCTTTGCCTGAACCGCAATGCGCTCGTTTTGTGAGCGGTTTGTGCAGGTGGAAAGCGTGATAATACGGTCGTTTTCGGCAAACTCGATTCCTTCGCGCTCATATATCGAGTTGGATTTCATCTCATAGGCAAAATCCACGAAATCCTTGCCCGATGTAAATGCGGTGCGGATGTACTGATAGTACATATCGGTGATATACACCGCGAAAATCTCGTAAGTGAAGATACCGTCAAATGTGTATATCTCGATGTATTTGTTGTTTTTGAAAAACTCTTCGTTAAAGAAGTAGTCGAGGGTATTGAACATCGACCCGTCGGTCATGTGATGACCGTACAGGATGGTGTTGTAGTTTTTCAGGACGTTTCTGTGACAACGATAATCTGCGAAAATCGCGCCGTTTGGCAGATAATCGCCCTTCCATGAATGGTTGAGGTAATAATCGTTGTCTTCGGCCTGGACAATGATGTCGTCGACTTTGGTGCCGGGGATTTTGATATATCCGTAGACATCCTTGTTTTGGAGTTTCCAGGCGTTGAGGCTGGCTTTTGCGAGCGCCACCCGCTTGTTGACGGTGTCTTGCTCGTTGATTTTGGCATAGTCCTCTTCGGTCAGCGACATCGAGGTCACAAAATCGGCTGTGACCGGGCTTTTCAGCGATTGCACTGCCGGCCTGACCGCAGCCTCGGGGGCAGAGAAGATGCTCTCGATGTCAAAATCGAGCTTTACCTCGCTGTATATTTCATGCGCGCGCCGGTAGTAATAGAGCGTGCGCACTATATAAATCAGGCTGCCGACGAAAACCGCGATGCAGATGCCCAGTACAACAAGCCTGGCCGCCTCGGACGCCAAATCCCCGACACTGCGCCGGGGTTTGGGCGGGGGCGGAGCAATATCGTCGGGCTGCAGCATATCAAGCGAGTGCAGAAAGGGGTTTGCCTCGATATTGTCTTCCGGCTCTTTGACAAAATCGTCTTCGGTTATAATATGGTCGTCCTCGACGAATTCAAAGTCGTCCGGTCTGTGCGGTTTGGGACAAGCGCCTTCTTTCTGATTTTTAAATGCGGGCAAGTTCATAACTATCAACAAACGGTAAGCCGGGCGGCGGTCAGAGCTGTATCATGCTTTCGTCCCAGATGCCGGGCGCCTCGTAACCGAGCAGGTTTACAATGGTCGCCGCGACATTGGAAAGCCCGAACCGGCCGCCGGTTTTTACCTTATATTTGTCTCGGTAGAAATTATCGTAGATTATAAACGGTACCGGGTTGAGCGTGTGGCTGGTTTTCGCCTTGCATGCGCCGGACTTGTCGCATTTTGGCTCGCCGGTTTTCTTGTCGAGCTCAAACATCTCGTCGGCGTTGCCGTGGTCGGCCGTGATAAGCGCGACGCCGCGCAGCTCGTCTATCACCGGCAAAATGCGGGACAGCGCAAGGTCGACCGACTCGACGCCTATAACGGTTGCAAGCAGGTTGCCGGTGTGACCGACCATGTCGCCGTTGGGGTAGTTGCAGCGATAGAACTTGTGCTCGCCCTTCTTCAGCTCGGCAATAAGGCGGTCGGTTATCTCCGCCGACTTCATCCACGGGCGCTGTTCAAATGGAACAACGTCGCTGGGAATTTCAATGTAGGTTTCAAGGCTTTCGTCAAACTTCCCGCTGCGGTTGCCGTTCCAGAAATAGGTGACGTGGCCGAACTTTTGGGTTTCGGAAATGGCAAGCTCGCGAACGCGGGCATAAGTGAGAAACTCGGTCAGCGAGTTTGTTATCTCCGGCGGGCTGACAAGATATTTGCTCGGGATGTGCAGGTCGCCGTCATACTCGAGCATGCCGGCAAAACATACCTTTGGATAACGCACGCGGTCAAATTTGTCGAAGTCCTCTTCGTCAAACGCGCGCGAGATCTCAATTGCCCGGTCGCCGCGGAAGTTATATAATATGACGCTGTCGCCGTCGTTTATTGTGCCGACCGGCTCCCCGTCTTTTGCAATGACAAACGGGGGCAAATCCTGGTCGATAGCGTGGGTTTCGGCGCGCAGCGTGTTTATCGCCTGTTCGGCCGACTCGAACTGCCGGCCTTCGCCGAGTACATGGGTGCGCCAGCCGAGCTCGACCATGCCCCAGTTTGCCTCGTAGCGGTCCATTGTGATTTTCATGCGGCCGCCGCCGGAGGCAATGCGCGCGTCGAACTCGGTGTCGTTGAGCTCGGCAAGGAACTGCTCGAAAGGCAGTACATAATCGAGCGCGGAGGTTTCGCCCACGTCGCGCCCGTCAAGAAGTGTATGGATGCGGACGGTTTTGACGCCCTCCTCTTTGGCGCGGACAATCATCGCCTTGAGATGGTCGATATGCGAGTGGACGTTTCCGTCCGAGAAAAGCCCGATGAAATGGAGTGTCGAGCTGTTTTCGCGACAGTTTTTGATAAGCTCGCCCCAAGTGTCGGAGGCGAACATTTTGCCTGATTCGATGGACAGGGTAACAAGCTTTGCGCCCTGTGCAAATATCTGTCCGGCGCCGAGCGCATTGTGTCCGACCTCGGAGTTGCCCATGTCGTCGTCGGTGGGCAGACCGACGGCTGTGCCGTGCGCTTTGATTTCCAGGGCAGAATAGCGCGACATAAGCATGTCCAGCGTCGGTGTGTAGGCGGCGGACACCGCATTGCCCTTATTTGCGGGTGCAAGTCCGATTCCGTCCATCACAATCATAAGGACCGGCCCCTCAACGCCGGCAAAGCGAGGGTGCTTTTTGGGGTTTAAATCAGCGTGCATAGTCTAAATTTTCCTTCTTGTATTGTAAAATGATATTCCAATTTTAATATATTAATGTTATTATAACTTAAAAATATGAATAATGCGTGTAAAAAGCTACTTTTTGTCTGAAATTTTCGTAAAATCATTATAATAACCGCGCCCGATGGAGGGAATAGCCCCCAAATCCCCGCCGCAAACCGATAAACTCCATTGCTTTTGACGGCGCGCCGCATGTGCTGCAAAATGCACAAAAATGCCCGTCAATTTAGGCGGCTTATCGGCGGCCGGCTATATTGACTTTAGTGTGCTAATGTGCTAATATACTAATACGACAAAATATATCTGCCGGCTATTGCCTGGGGAATGGAAATGGACGACAAAAATCTTAAAATCAATGTGCCCGAAGGGATGCGGGACCTTATATACGACGACTGCAGGCGCTATCGCGAGATAGAGCGGCGGCTTGCCGAGGTGTACGAGAGCCTCGGGTTCCGCGAGGCCCGAACTCCGACGCTCGAGTATCTCGACGTGTTTGACGGCGGCAGCGCACTTTCGCGCGAGCGCATGTATAAGCTCACAGACAATTCGGGCAGGCTGCTCGCGCTGCGCGCGGACAACACCATGCCGATGGCGCGCGTCGCGGCGACAAAACTTATCGGCGACCTGCCCGCCCTGCTGTATTATAACCAAAGTGTGTTTGCGGTGCAAAGCGAAAACTCGGGCCGGGCGGGCGAGATAAGCCAGAGCGGGGTAGAGCTGATTGGCGCGCCTGCGCCGCGGGGCGACCTGCTTTGCATTTTGACCGCGATTTCGGCGCTGCGCACGCTCGGGGTACCGTTTAAGCTCGAGCTTGGGCATGTGGGGTTTTTCAACGGTTTGCTGGGCGAGCTCGACTTGACAGTCGAGGCAAAAACCGACCTGCGGCGACTTGTCGACGCGAAAAACGCCGTTTCGCTCGGGAGTTTTGAGGGGCTCGAAAAATCGCAGCTTGCGCGGTTTCGCCGTCTGCCGCTGCTTTACGGCGGCGAGGAGATATTCGCCGAAGCCGAAGAGGTAGCGGCGGGGAACAGCGAAGCGCTGCAGGCGCTCGGGTATGTGAAAAATCTGCATCGCCTGCTCACCGAGGCGGGGTTTGCGGACGATATAATAATAGACCTCGGCATTGTGCATGAAATCGACTATTACACCGGCGCGGTGTTGCGCGGCTATGCGCTTGGCGCAGGCGAGCCGATACTCAGCGGCGGCAGATACGACGGGCTGCTGGCGAGTTTCGGCTACAATGTGCCCGCGACCGGATTTGCGATAAATGTCGGGCTTGTTGCCGAATGTATGGCCAAAGCAGAGGAGCGCGGGCAAATTGACGCGCCCGACGTGCTTATACACTATCCGGAGGAGAAATTCGCGGCAGCGGCGGCGAAGGCCGGGGAGCTTGCCCGGTGCGGCAAGCGCTGCGAGCTGTCCTGCTTTGCCGAGCCGGAGGAGTCGCGGCGCTATGCGGCGTCGCGCGGGATTGCGGAGGTGATTGTGCTGTGATAAGGCTTGCGCTCACCAAAGGGCGGATTGAGGCGGAGGCTGTCAAGCTGCTTGAGTCCGCCGGCTATGACTGCTCGGATATGGACGAGGAAAAGCGCGGCAGAAGGCTGATATTCCATACGGACGGCGGCGAGCTTGAGATTGTGCTTGCAAAGGCGGGCGATGTGCTCACTTATGTCAGCCACGGCGTGTGCGACGCGGGCATAGTGGGCAGCGACACAATTGCGGAGCAGGGCAGCGACGCCTGCGAGCTGCTCGACCTCGGCTTCGGCAGATGCCGGTTCGCGCTGGCGGGCAAAGCCGGCGAGTGGAAGGGTATCGGTCATCGCCGGCTTGTGATTGCCTCAAAGTACCCGAATGTCACAAGGCGCTTTTTCGCGCGCCGCGGCGCCGACGTGGAGGTTGTCAAAATCGAAGGCTCGGTCGAGCTTGCGCCGCTTTTGGGGCTTGCCGACGCAATTGTCGACATTGTCGAAACCGGCTCGACGCTGCGGGCCAACGGGCTTGAGGTCTACGAGGATATAGCCGACGTGTCGGCGAGGCTGATTTTCAACATGGCGTCGATTAAACTCAAAAAATCCGAAACCGACATTTTCGTGCGCAGGATGCGCGCGGCGGTCGGGGTTTGATGTGATCGGAGGCACACAGGCAGTGTTTGAAATATACGAAAAATCGCGTGCGGGCGAGCTTCTCGAGCTTTTGCGCACGCGCGCGGAGCAGGCGTCGTCCGACGCGTCCGAGTCGGTGTCGAAAATAATCGCCGATGTGCGGGCGCGCGGCGACGAGGCCGTAAAGTATTATACCGAAATATTTGACGGGGTAAAACTTTCGTCATTTTGGCTCGAAAAAGACGAGATACAGGCCGCTGCGTCGCGGCTTGATGCGGCGCTGCTCGGCGCGATGGAGCGTGCGGCTGAAAATATCCGCGCGTTTCACGAAAAGCAGCGCAAGCGCGGCTGGGCAGAGTTTTCGGACGGCGGGTTTATGGGTCAGCGAATTGTTCCGCTGCAGCGCGTGGGCGTGTATGCGCCGGGCGGCACCGCGGCGTATCCTTCGACGGTGCTGATGGCATGCATACCGGCAAAAGTGGCGGGCGTGGAGGAAATAATAGTTGCCCCGCCGCCGAAAACCCACCAAAGCGGCAAAATCAAGCTAAATTACGCCTGTCTCTTATAAACATCTCCGATCCCACGAAGCTAAA
>DGDL01000095.1:34132-34304 GCA_002385415.1 Clostridiales bacterium UBA3953 | reverse complement strand
TGGATGACAGGCTCTCTATTGCGAACATGGCTATAGAGGCAGGCGCAAAAAACGGCATATTTGCCTATGACAATGTAACCGAGGAGTATGCGAAATCCCATTCCAAGCGCCCGTGGACGAAATTCGACTCTGATCCAGATGCCGAATACGACGATATTTATACATTTGACCT
>DGDL01000095.1:33630-33860 GCA_002385415.1 Clostridiales bacterium UBA3953 | reverse complement strand
CTATAGACGAGATAGGCGAGATACCGATTGATCAGGTTGTCATAGGCTCGTGCACAAACGGCCGGCTCGAAGATATGCGCGTTGCGGCGCAGATTTTGAAAGGCCGCACGGTTCACCCGAACGTGCGCTGCATTATAATCCCGGCGACGCAGAACATTATGCGCCAGGCGATAGGTGAAGGGCTGGTAAATATCTTCATCGACGCGGGCTGTGCGGTCTCGGCGCCGACC
>DGDL01000095.1:16612-33383 GCA_002385415.1 Clostridiales bacterium UBA3953 | reverse complement strand
AACCGCAACTTTGTGGGCCGTATGGGTCATCCCGGCTCGGAGGTTTATCTTGCGTCGCCGGCGATAGCCGCAGCCTCGGCAGTAGCCGGCAGAATAGCAAGCCCCGACGAGCTATAATGCCCCTGTGGGATGCAAGTGGCAGTCGCGCGCAAGACAAAAGACTGCCTATCTGTGACGCAAACCGGTTTTGCGCGGCATGAAAAGCAAATATACATATATAAGCGCAAGATTGCCCTGCATCCCGCATAATCGTATTTTTTATTACAGGAGACAAATATGAACGCGAGAGGCAAAGTTGTAAAATACGGCGATAACGTGGATACCGACGTTATTATACCGGCGCGCTATCTTAACACATCGGATCCGGCGGAGCTTGCGGCTCACTGCATGGAGGACATCGACCCCGATTTTCGCAATAAAATAAAGCCGGGCGACATAATAGTCGGCGGAAGAAACTTTGGCTGCGGCAGCTCCCGCGAGCATGCGCCAATTGCGATAAAGGCGTCGGGCATATCATGTGTTATAGCCTCGACTTTTGCGCGGATTTTCTACCGCAACGCGATAAACATCGGGCTTGCGATTGTAGAGTGCCCCGAAGCGGCCGAGAGTATCAGTGAAGGCGATGAAGTCGAGGTCGATTTTGATGCCGGAACAATCGTAAATCACACGACCGGCGAACGCTTTAATATCGCGCCTTTCCCCCCTTTCATCCAGACCATCATAAAGGCGGGCGGGCTGATGAAAACTCTCGAAAAGGAAGGCGCGTCATGAAATATAAAATCGCGGTAATTGCGGGCGACGGAATCGGGCCGGAGATAGTCGAAGAGGCTATAAAAATACTTGATGTCGTCGCCTCTCACACCGGGTGTGAGCTTGAATATACGCATGTGCTCATGGGCGGCCGCGCACTTGACGAAACCGGCGTGCCGTTGCCGGACGAAACCGTCGAAATCTGCAAGGCCTCGGACGCGGTGCTGCTCGGCGCGGTGGGCGGCCCGAAGTGGGATAATTTGCCCGGGCACCTGCGGCCGGAGGCGGGCTTGCTCGGTATACGCTCGGCGCTGGGTCTGTATGCAAACCTGCGCCCGGCAACGCTTATGCCCGCGCTTGCCGATGCCTGTCCGCTCAAACCTTCGGTCGCCTGCGACGGAATTGACATGCTTATAGTGCGAGAGCTTACGGGCGGCATATATTTCGGTAAACGCGGCCGCTCGGTAGGCGAGGACGGCGAGGAGGCGTTCGACACCGAACGCTATACAGCGAAAGAAATCGAGCGCATCGCACGCGTCGCCTTTAAAGCAGCGCAGAGGCGCAGAAAAAAGGTGACAAGCGTCGACAAAGCAAATGTGCTCGAATCATCGCGCCTGTGGCGCGAGGTTGTGCACCGCGTGGCAAAGGATTTTCCCGACGTCGAACTTGAGGACATGCTGGTCGACAATGCGGCAATGCAGATTGTGCGAGCTCCCGGCAGGTTCGATGTCATGGTGACAAGCAATATGTTCGGAGACATTCTCTCCGACGAGGCGTCGATGATAACCGGCTCTATTGGCATGCTGCCGTCGGCGTCGCTCGGCGACGGCTCGCGAGGGCTTTACGAGCCGATTCACGGCTCCGCGCCCGATATTGCGGGCCAAGGTATAGCAAACCCGCTTGCGACCATACTTTCGGCCGCGATGCTTTTACGCTACTCGCTCGGTCTCGAGCGCGAGGCCGATGCGGTTGAGCGTGCCGTAGCCAAAACGCTTGACGACGGGCTGCGCACACCGGACATAGCGGGCAGCTCGCAAAACGTGAAAGTGGTCAGCACTGCCGAAATGGGCGATGCGGTCGCAAAAAGTCTTAAAACAGCGCTAACTGCGCGGGAAGGTTGAGGTTATGAAACGGACTATACTTGTCAAGGTCCAAAACCACTCGGGCATGCTGTCCAAGGTTTCAGGGCTCTTTTCGCGCCGCGCATTTAACATTCACAGTCTTGCCGTCGGCGTGACAGAAGACCCGGAAATTTCGTGCATGACAATTGTCGTGGACGGCGACAATGATATGGTAGAGCAGGTCGAAAAACAGCTTGCAAAGCTTATTGGTGTATTGAGAGTCAAAACACTTGAGCCCGGTGAGTTTATAAGCAAGGAACTTGTGTTTATAAAGGTGCCCGCCGATGCTCGGACGCGGTCGGAAATAGTTGATATAGTAAAGATTTTCGGCGCGCGTATTGTTGAAGTTTCGCAAAACTCGCTTATACTCGAGTATGCCGACACGACCGAGAAAATAGCGGAGCTTGAATATATGCTATCGCCTTACGGGCACTGTGAAATCGTGCGTACCGGTGCCATTGCAATCGAAAAAGACGTTCGACCAAACGGCACATTGTGATAAACGTAATTTGTGCGGAGGAAAAATAAAATGGCAAAGATATATTATGAAAGCGACTGTAACCTTGACTATCTGAAAGGCAAAAAAGTTGCGGTAATTGGGTACGGAAGTCAGGGACATGCGCATGCGCTCAACCTGCATGATAGTGGCGTTGACGTTGTTGTCGGGCTGTATAAAGGCAGCAAATCCTGGCCTAAAGCCGAGGCAGACGGGCTTGCCGTTATGACTGCGGCTGAAGCGGCTGAGGCTGCAGACATTATAATGATTTTGGTCAACGACGAAAAGCAGCCAAAGCTCTATCGTGAAAGCATAGAGCCCGGTCTGACCGCGGGCAAAGCGCTTGCGTTTGCGCACGGTTTCAACATACATTTTGGGCAGATCGTGCCTCCCGACAACGTCGATGTGTTTATGGTTGCGCCGAAGGGGCCGGGGCACACGGTGCGCAGCGAGTATGTGCGCGGGGCGGGTGTGCCTTGCCTGGTAGCGGTGGAGCAGGATTATACTGGCAAGGCGATGGAGATAGCCAAGGCGTATGCTGCGGGTATTGGCGGCAGCCGTGCGGGCGTGCTCGAGACAACATTCCGCGAGGAAACCGAGACCGACCTGTTCGGTGAGCAGGCGGTGCTTTGCGGCGGCGTTACAGAGCTTATGCGTGCCGGTTTTGAAACGCTGGTCGAGGCGGGATATTCGCCCGAGTCCGCATATTTCGAGTGTATTCACGAGATGAAGTTGATTGTCGACCTTATCTACAGCGGCGGATTCGAGATGATGCGCTATTCAATAAGCGATACTGCCGAGTATGGCGACTATGTGACCGGCAAGCGCATTATAACAGAAGAAACGCGCAAGGAGATGAAGAAGGTGCTTGCCGAGATACAGGACGGCACCTTTGCGCGCAACTGGATACTTGAGAATCAGGTGGGACGTCCGCACTTCAATGCGATGCGCCGTCAGAATGTTGAAACCCAGCTTGTCAAGGTCGGTCAGCAGCTCCGCAATCAGATGTCGTTTATAAAAAAGAAAGATTGAGCTAACCAAATAAATTGGAGCCGGTGGATATCATTATATAAAAAAGGACAGGGGAGACTTTTTTCATAAAAGTCTCCCTTGTCCTTTGTAAATCTATCGCTTTGCCAAAATACGTAGCGCCTCGAGGTAGCCATCAAATCCCTTGCCCTTTATAGTCGCAATACATGCCGGGCGTACATACGAGACGCGCCTGAACTCCTCGCGCGTATCGGGGTCAGAGATATGCACCTCGACCGCCGGTATCCCCACCGCTTTTATCGCATCGGCGATGGCAATGCTGGTATGCGTGTACGCGGCGGGGTTGATAATTATACCGTCGACTTTGCCGTAAGCTTCCTGTATTTTGTCGACAATGGCGCCCTCGTGGTTGCTTTGGAAAAACTCGACCTTTACACCCAGCTTTGCAGCCTCGCTTGTAATTTGAGCAACAAGATCGGAATATGTGCGGCTGCCGTAGATTTCGGGTTCGCGGATGCCAAGCATGTTTATGTTCGGGCCGTTAACAACCAGAATTTTCATTGAAATCCTCCAGAATTTTTGCCGCCACCTGCTCGGGAGAGCCGCTGACCGGAACAGTCGCGTCAGCAAACTTCAGATAAAGCGGAAGGCGCTCGGCGGCAAGTGCGTGCAGATCTGCATTTTCCGAAAGCGGGCGACCTTTGCGAGCAAGCTGCTCTATCGGCCGGTCCAGCATGTAAATGCGGCCGTTGCGGCGTAAGGGTGCGAGATTTTCGATATTTTTCACCACGCCTCCGCCGGTAACGATTATAGCTCCCGAACGCATGCCGGCCTCGGCAACGGCTTTTTTCTCCATGGCTCGGAACTCGGCTTCTCCTGCCTGCGCAAAAATATCGGGAATAGATTTTCCGGCAGAGCGTTCGACCATCTCGTCGGTATCGAGCACTTTGCGGCCGGTTCGTTTGCCGAGCGATCGGCCGGTTGTGCTCTTCCCGCAGCCCGGCATGCCAACAAGCACGATGTTTTCTACCGAGCGGGCAAGGCTCGAGAGCACTTTTTCTATCTCGTCGTCGGGCACAGAGATGTCAAAAAAGTGCTCGTGTGCCTTCACAGCCTGTGCGACCAGCATGGGCAGCCCGCCCGCGCAAGGGAGTCCGAGCTCGCGCGCGCGCAATAAAAGGTTTGTTCTCAGCGGATTGTAAATTAAGTCGGCGACCCCCTCGCAGCTGGGGAAGAATGCGGGGTCAAAAGGCATTTCGTCCGGTTCGGGATACATCCCGACGGGCGTGGTGTTAATAAGAATCTGCGCGTCTTTATGGCGGTCGAGATTGCCGTAATTGTCAGGTCCGCTGCGCGAAATAATGACAATTTGGGAGGCGCCCGCCGATTTTGCGCAGGCGCGTACAGTCTGGGATGAGTCGCCGCTGCCGAAGATCAGCACCTTTTTGCCCGAAAGCGATATGCCCGAGCGCCTTAAAGTGTAATCAAAACCAAAAAGGTCGGTATTATACCCGTAGAGCCGGCCGCCGCGGTTTACTACGGTGTTGACGCTGCCGATGCTCTCAGCTTCGGGTGAAATAACGTCAAGGTGCGCCATGACGTCGATTTTGTAGGGGATTGTCACATTGAGCGCGCCTATGTCACGGCGGCGGACAAACTCGCCAAGCTGCTCGGGTTCGAGCTCGTACAGGCTATATAAGCTGTTGCCAAGCATTTCATGGATGCGGGCTGAATAGCTGTGTCCGAGCTTGCGACCGACAAGTCCGTAGATTTTTCCGCCGGTGTCAATCATAGGAGTAGCAGCCCAAAAAGTCGAAGGCAGGGTAAGCGGACTCAAGCTCGGCTAGAAGCTCGACAATGCCCGGCTCGTGCACAGACGCCTCAAGCTCGAAAATAAAGTTAAAATCAAAGTCGCCGCCGGCAACTGGGAAGCTTTCGAGCTTTGTCATGTTGATGCCGCGCGCCGAGAATCTGAGAAGAACCTCTGAAAGCGCGCCTGGGCGGCTGTCAAACCCGAGCACAAAACAAATGCGGCTCGAGCCGGCGTATATAGCCGGATTTTTCGTGATACACACAAAGCGGGTATAGTTGTTGTCGCTGTCCTGGATGTTTGAGTGCAGCGACTTAAGCCCGTACAGTTGGGCGCAGCGCGCCGACGATATGGCGGCGATATGCGGGTCGCCGAGCTCTGCTACCCTTTTCGCGGCAACGGCGGTGTTTTCGCATGGGATTGTACGCACCTTGCTGCCGAGCGAGGCGATAAACTTTGAGCATTGGCCGAGCGCCTGTTCGTGGGAGTAGATTTCGGTTATATCGGACAGCTCGGCGCCGGGCAAAGCCAAAAGCTCGTGCCTGATATGCAGCGTTGTACCTCTTACTATATAGCATTTTTTGTGTCGAAGCAGCTCATAAACGGCGCGCACCGAACCGTTTACGCTGTTTTCGACGGGCAACACACCGAAATCGCATAAGCCAGACTGCACAGCGTTGAAAACGCCCGCGAAAGTTTTAAAGAACATAATATTTCCGCGTGGGAACAGCCGTTCGCTTGCAAGCTGCGAATTTGAGCCTTCAATACCCTGACATGCAATTCTGCCGGAGCGGGGGAAGGTTGTTTCGACCGGGACAAGCGCATCTTTTATAAGGTCAATGACCGGGGATTGAGGTTTGTGCAGCTCGGCCTGACGGGCTTTTGACATCTCGATTAGCATGCGAAACAAGCTATAAACGTATTGCTCATAGCCGGGCGCGCGCTCGGTGACGCGTTTTAATATTTCGCGTTCGCGGGTGCGGTCGGTGAGCGGCAAGCCATGCTCACGTTTATATTCCGCGACCTGCTCGGACAAATTTATGCGCTCGATAAATAGATCGAGCAGTTTCTCGTCTACATTATCAATGGAGTTTCGTAAGGTTTTGATTTCCATTGCATTATCCGTCAACCGGCTTGCCTGTGCCGGTTGCCTTTCTTTTTTATTCCATTTTATTATATATTACGTTATTTGACATCACACAACATCAGCAAATCCAATGTAACAAGTGCGGTCACAGCCTCGACGACCGGTACGGCGCGCAGTGCGACACACGGGTCATGGCGTCCGCGCGCCTCGAGTATCGCGGGCTCGCCGCGCGAAAGACTGACAGTACGCTGCGGTAGTCCTATGGTAGGTGTGGGCTTGAAAGCAACGCGAAATACAACCGGCATTCCGGTCGTTATGCCGCCGAGTATACCGCCAGAGTTGTTGGTTTCGGTCTCGATTTTGCCGTCTACAGCGGTAAACGGGTCGTTGTTTTGCGAGCCGCGCAGCACCGAGCCCGCAAACCCGCTGCCGAATTCTATGCCTTTCACAGCCGGAATTCCGAAAAGGGCCCGCGCAAATAGGTTTTCGACGCCGTCAAACATAGGTTCGCCCAGCCCTGCGGGCAACCCTGTGACAGCACATTCCACCACTCCGCCGACCGAATCAAGCTCGGAGGCGGCAGCGGCAATCGCTTTTTGCATCTCCTTGCCCTTTGCATCGTCTATAACCGGCAAGGGTTTGCCTGCGATTTCATCAAACAGGGCCTTGTCCGGTTTTATCGGGAATCTGGCGTCGCGCACTCCGCCGACCGAGTCGAGATGTGCGCCGACATATATGCCGCGACGGGCAAGAATTTGCAGCGCAATCCCGCCGACGGCGCAAATAGGGGCGGTTAGCCTGCCCGAAAAATGCCCGCCGCCGCGCATATCGGCATTGCCGCCCCATTTTATGTGGGCTGTAAAGTCGGCATGGCCGGGACGCGGCGTGTCGGCAAACGCATTGTAATCGGACGGGCGCGCGTCGGTGTTGCGTATTATAGCGCAAAGGGGCGACGCGCAGGTTATTAATTGGTCTTCGCGGCTGCCTGGTATCACGCCAGATACGAGCTCGGGGATGTCGGCCTCCCGCCGGCCGGTGGTAAGCGGTTTGCCCGGCCTGCGCCTGGCCATGAAAAGCGCGAGCTGCCCGGTGTCTATCACCTCTCCGGCAGGAAATCCGTCGGCTACCGCGCCTACGGCAATTCCGTGCGAGGCGCCGAACACCGTTACCTTGAGCTTGCTGCCAAATTCAGACGCCAAGTGCGACACCTCCGAGTTTTTTGTATTCGGCATAAAAATCCGGATATGACTTTGAAACGCACATCGGGTTGGATATCTCGACTTTGCCGCGGCACACCGTTGCGGCGACGGCAGCAGACATCGCTATGCGATGGTCGCCGAAGCTGTCCACACATCCGCCGGTGAGCGTGGTGCCGGTGACGACCATGCCGTCGTCATTTTCTTCGACCACCCCTCCGAGCGAGCGTATCATAGCTGCGGTTGAGGCAATGCGGTCGCTTTCTTTAAGTCTTAGCCGACGGCAGCCTGTGAAAACCGTTTTCCCTTTCGCGGCGGACGCCACAACCGCAAGCACAGGCAAAAGGTCCGGTATCTCAGACACGTCTATTTCGCAGGCGCGAAGGCTGCCGACATGGCGCGCGGTGACCTCGCTGTCATCAATCTCAACCTCCGCGCCGAAACTGCACAGCAAAGAAGCGATGGCTTTGTCACCTTGAGGCGAACGACGGCTCAGTCCGGTAACGGTCACCTCGCCTGAAAGTGCGCCGGCCGCAAGGAAGAATGCCGCGCCTGACCAGTCGCCCTCGGCTTGAATCTTTCCGGGCGAACGATACGCGGACCCGGGCAAAACGGTGAAAAACCCGTCGCCTTTTGTCACGCTCACACCGAAACGCTCCATGACCGCACATGTTATATCCACATAAGGCGCCGACTCAAGCGGGGTTGTAATCCTAATGGTGCCCCCGCCGCAAAGCGGGAGCGCAAGCAGCAGTCCGGTGACAAATTGCGAGCTGACGTCTCCCGGCAGCGAAAACTCACCGCCCGAAAGTCTGCCAGAAATCTCAAGCGGCAGCTTATCAGACGAGAAATTCACACCGTGCAGCGCGAGTTGGGCAGCCAGCTCTCCTATCGGACGCTCGGGCAGCCGCCCGCGACCGATAAACGTTGCATTTGCGCCGAGTGCCGCCGCGACCGGGAGCAGGAACCGCAGCGACGAGCCGCTTTCTATGCAGTCAAGCAATGGAGCAGGCGCAACAGCACCGATCGGTTCGACCAGTACTCCGTTCGGCTCGGCGGTAATTTCCGCACCGAGCGCGCGCAGGCACGAAATTGTGACGTTTATATCGTCGGATATGCCGTTCATTGTTATTTTTGTCGGCCGGTCTGCCAGTGCGGCGCAAATAAGCAACCGGTGTGCATCCGATTTGGAGGTTACGGCCGAAATTTTGCCGCACAGCGGCGCAGGCAGGATTTTTGCGGTCATGCTACTCCTCCATTGGGCAAAGGCCCTTTTCAATTATACCTTGTAGGTCGGAAACAGGTATGTCAAGCAGCTCGCAGTTTCCGATAGCGCGGGGCATGACAAGCGTGATAGTGCTCCCCGAGCGCTTTTTGTCGGCAAGCGAAGCACCGGCAAGCTCGGACGCGCCGTAAAATGTTTCGGTCGGCAGCCCGCATGCGCTCAATGCAGAGATTATCCTCGCACAGTCGGAGTGCGGGCACATGCCCAGGCGCACAGCGGCGCGCGTGATAACACCGATTCCCATCGCAACGGATTGCCCGTGCGGGATTTTGTAGCCGGATAGCTTCTCAATCGCGTGACCCACTGTGTGGCCGAGGTTGAGAAGTTTGCGCAGGCCGCGCTCAAACTCGTCCATGCCGACAATTTTGGCTTTATATAAAATGCACAGCTCGATAATTTTCTCAGCGTTTTGTCTGATTTCGCCTTTCTCGACAAGCGAAAACAGCACCTCGCCGTCGAGAATGCCGGTCTTAACTGCCTCCGCCGCGCCGTCCGACAGAATTTCGTCAGAAAGTGTATCAAGACAGCCGGGGTCGGCAACAACGGCTGAGGGAGGGTTGAACAATCCGGCCAAGTTCTTGCCTGCACGCAGGTCAACGGCGGTTTTGCCTCCGACTGCCGAGTCGACAAAGGCGAGCAGTGTCGTGGGGATTTGCGCATACTTGATGCCGCGCAGATAGCAGCCCGCCGCAAAGCCCGCAATATCGCCGACCACGCCTCCGCCGAGAGCTACGATAGCGTCGGTGCGCGTCAAGCCGCTGTCGGCGAGAAACTCCAATATATTTGATAAAGTGGAAAGATTTTTCGATTTTTCCCCGGCAGCGAAGGCATAGGAGCATGTCTCAAAGCCGGCTTGCTCGAGCGAGCTTTGCACATCCTCAAGATAAACACGGGCGACGTTTGTATCGGTTATGACTGCTATCTTGCTGCCTGGAAACAGCGGAGCGAGCAGCTCGCCACAGCGGTTCAGCGAGCCGCGCTCAACTGTTACGTCGTACCCTTTGCCGCCACCCGCAGAAACTTGAATCACAGCCATATCAGTCACCGCCCGCCGATGCTTTTTTCAGACGCCCGTCGCGCAAAAGTTCTCTCAGCCTCTCGGCATCGCCAGCACGCAGGGCGTCCAGATATTCGCCGAGACTATTGATGAGAAATTCGAGCTGCTGGGTCAGATTGTCGGCGTTGGCAACAAACAGCTCTGTCCACATGTCCTCGTCAAGCCTTGCGACGCGCGTCAAGTCCTTGAAGCTGCCGGCCGAAAATCCGCGCCGCTTCTGTGCCTCGGGCGACTTGACATAAGCGTTTGATACAATATGCGCAAGCTGCGAGGTGAGCGCTATAATGCGGTCATGTTCTTCGGGAGTGGTGTAAGTTATTTGCCCGAACCCTATGTCCAGAAAGAAATTTTTGAGCGTTTCCAGCAGACCGGGAGACGTGCGCGCGTCGGGCGTGAGGATCATCGACGCACCGTCGAAAAGATCGGTACGTGAATTAACAAATCCGCCGACCTCGCGTCCCGCCATCGGGTGACCGCCGATATACTGAAACCCATGCTCTGCGGCGATGGGCGCAAGTTCCGAGCAGACGCTGCGCTTTACACCGCAAAGGTCAACGAGTGTGGCTTTTGGGGAGATTTTTTTGGCGTTTGCGCGAACCCACTCTACTGCCGCACCGGGACGGAGCGCAAGCAGAAATAAATCGCACTCGGCCATGGTGTTTTCGTCGAGCGAGCCGTCTATGGCGCCGCAAATCCTTGCAAGCAGCATTGTTTCGCTGCTTATGTCGATGCCATAAACTGTGTGCGAGGTGCGCGCTTTGATGCCTTTTGCCATTGAGCCGCCTATCAGGCCCAATCCGACAATACCGACTGTCATAATAATTCCCTCGATATTACAGCAGTGTGTTTACACATCAGGCTGAGTTTTCAAAAACTTGTGCAGTGCGTTCAGCTTGCATGCAAGCGTGTCGAACACTTCCGGGCGGATCGACTGCGGACCGTCGCAAAGCGCGTGGGCCGGGTCGTTGTGGACCTCAACAATCAGTCCATCCGCACCGGCAGCGACCGCGGCGACAGCGAGACTTGGCACAAGTGACGCTTTGCCCGACGCATGGCTCGGGTCTATTATAATAGGAAGGTGGCTGAGCGTTTTGAGCACCGGCACCGAGCCAATATCGAGCGTGTTTCGGGTGTAGGTTTCAAATGTGCGGATGCCGCGCTCGCAGAGAATGACGTTTTCGTTGCCTCCCGCCATTATATACTCGGCGCTCATGAGCAGCTCTTCATAAGTCGAAGAAAGCCCGCGCTTGAGCAGTATTGGCTTGCGGAGCTTGCCCAGCTCCTTGAGCAGGTTGAAGTTTTGCATGTTGCGCGCGCCGACCTGGATGACGTCGACATCCTCGAACAGCGGGAGATGGGTCGCGTCCATGATCTCGGTTACAATAGGCAGGCCTGTCTCCTCGCGTGCAAGTTTGAGCATGCGGATGCCTTCGGCCTGAAGACCTTGGAAAGAATACGGCGAGGTACGCGGCTTGAATGCGCCTCCGCGCAAAAGTGTTGCCCCGCTTGCCTTGACAGCTTTTGCGATTGAGATTATCTGCTCCTCCGATTCGACAGAGCACGGCCCGGCGATAAGCGTCAGTGTTCCGCCACCGATTTGAGCGTTGCCGACACGGACAACGGTGTCGTGCGGGTGAAATTTCCGATTGGCGTTTTTATAAGGCTCCTGTACGCGCTTAACATCGGCGACGATGTCGAGTGCCGAAATTAAATCGATGTCGACTTTTGAAGTATCGCCGATAAGCCCTAAAATCGTATGGTTTTCGCCCACAGAAGTATGCACCTGAATCCCTTTTTCCTCGAGCCATGCGATAAAGCCCGCAAGCTGATCGCGATCCGGGTTTTCTTTCAGTATAACTATCATGGTTAGATTCCTCCAGAATAAAAAGAGGCACAGCCGGTTCGGCTGCGCCTACTATGTTTTTGGATTATTTTAACAGCCAAATGGCCTGTTATCCGAAAAACACTCAGCTTTTATGCCAAACCGAAAAAACTTTAGCTATATAAAAGTAATAGCTAAAGTAGCGGTATTCGGCATAAAAGTTACGGTTTTTCATCTCTTCATACACCAATGGCATGGTAATTGTGATTTAGCGTATTATAGCATAAAAGCGCAGCAATTGCAATAGCAAAAATGATAAAACATAGTAAAAATCCCAAGCTGTGTATTAGGCAATTTTATCCACTATCTAAAGTTGACAATACATGCCCGTGCGGGGTATACTATTGGGAAATCAAAACAAACGGTGACAATGGTGACGGAAGTTGTTGCTGCGGTTATCCGCAGGCAGGATAAAATACTGATATGCAGACGCCCTGCAAACAAAAAGCGGGCGCTTTTATGGGAGTTTGCCGGCGGCAAGCCCGAGCCGGGCGAGTCGCCCCGGACGGCGCTGGTGCGAGAGTGCCGGGAGGAGCTTGACATTGAGCTTGTGGTCGGCGAAAAATTCGCCGAGTGTGTTTATGAGTACCCCGACATAACGGTACATCTGACGGCGTTTGAAGCCGAAATAAAGCGCGGTGAGCCGAAACTGCTCGAACATGCGGATATACGCTGGGTGACGGTGGACGAGCTTGACAACTATGAGTTTTGCCCGGCCGACCGGCCTATAATTGAGAAATTGAAGGCGGAGAAATAACTATGTACGAAAACTTCTTTAAAAATAAAACCGTAGTTATTACAGGCGGCTCGCACGGTATCGGCAGGCGGATTTGCGAGAGATTTGCGGCCGCGGGCGCGACTATATACTCGATAGACATTGCGCCTCCGGCAGAGCCGCTTGAGGGGTGCGTAACATTTGTTGGCGACATAGGCGAAGAATCCGCGCTGCGCGAGTTTGCCGATTTGGTATTGCGCGAGCGGACGCAGGTCAGCGTTATCATAAACAACGCGCCACCGATAATGCGCGGGCTTGACAGCTGCACATGGGATGAGTTCAACTATGCGCTGCGCGTGGGTGTGGCGGCGCCGTTTATGCTTGTGAAGCTGCTTTCCGGCCACCTTGCTCCGGGTGCGTCGATTGTAAACATATCGTCGACGCGCGACAGCATGAGCCAGCCGAATACCGAAAGCTATGCGGCGGCGAAAGGCGGTATACATGCGCTCACGCACGCGCTCGCCGTCACGCTTGCCGGTCGCGCGCGCGTCAACTCGATTTCGCCGGGCTGGATAAACTGCTCCGGTGCCGGGTATACCGGTGCGGACCTGACACAGCATCCGGTGAAACGCATCGGCACGCCAGACGATATAGCAAGCCTCGCTTTATATTTATGCTCCGATGACGCCGGTTTTATAACAGGGGAGAACATTGTTGTCGACGGGGGCATGACAAAGCTGATGATATATCACAGCGACAACGGCTGGCGGTACGAGGGGTGAAGGGGTATCAGAAAACCATTGATTCTTTAGGAATACGCGCAGGGGAATCTTCTCACCCCGTAGACTGCTTTTCTGTGTGCTATTTAAATAAATATGCCTCCTGCTGCCTATATGATACTTTGCCCGGGAGGACAGCGGCATTGTTTATAGGGCGATTTGCGGACGATTATATCCACAAGTCAAATTATCTTTGAATTATCTTTGAAAAACGCAGCCGTGCGTTTGGGAAAGGTGGCCCAAATGCACGGCGGAGTGAGGTTAGTGTTTTATTTTTGGCAAAGCATATTGCGGGGTCCGGGGTGGTCATACCACCCCGGCGTATTCTTGATGTAACGAATAGATATGTGCCGACCTTTAAATAGTATCAACATCAACGGCGGCGCGGCGCTGGGACGAAAGCTCCACCGCATCAATTACCTGACAGCACTTTACACCGTCGTAAAAGCTCGGCACCGTCGGCGTGTCGTTTACAATCGCGCGCACAAACTCGTAAATCTCGTGCACGAAGGTGTGCTCGTAGCCGATGACATGCCCGGTGGGCCACCAAGCCGTCATGTACGGATGGATTCCTTCGGTCGCCTGAATGAGGCGGAATCCCTGTGTGCCAGGTTCGTCGTCGGCTCTGTAATATTGCAGCTCGTTCATGCGCTCGAACACGAATTTGATGCTGCCCTTGTCGCCGTTGATCTCGATGGAAAGGTCGTTTTTATGGCCCTGAGCAAAGCGTGTCGCCTCGAACACGCCGAGTGCGCCGTTTTCAAACTCTGCGATGAACACGGTGCCGTCGTCGACATCAACCGTGCCGCGTGGCGCGTCGGCGCTGGCCTGTGCGGACAGGCCCTCCATCTTCTGTACGAGCGGGCGGCTGGTGATAAAGGTTTTCTGCAATCCCATGACGGTTTTGAACTCGCCGCACAGATAGCGCGCAAGGTCAATAAAGTGCGCTCCCAGGTCGCCCAGCGAGCCCGAACCGCAGACATCGCGCTGCAGTCTCCAGACAAGCGGGAACTCGGGGTCGATTATAAAGTCTTGCAGGTAAGAGGCGCGCACATGCCTGATAGTGCCTATCTTGCCTTCGTCGATAAATTTTTTCGCAAGCACAATGGCGGGCGCAAAGCGATAGTTGAAGCCTATTTGGTGCTTGACGCCGGCACGCTCGACCGCCTCAAGCATATCGCGCGCGTCGTCGGTCGTAAGTGCCAGCGGCTTTTCGCAAAATATATGTTTGCCGTTCTTCGCGGCGGCGATGGCAATCTCTTTGTGTGCGTTGGACGGCGCGGTGATGTCGATAATGTCGATGTCGTCGCGCTCCACAAGACGTTCCCAGGAGGTTTCATAGCTCTCCCAGCCGTACTTTTTCGCCGATTCCGCCACCCATTTTTCGTCGCGCCCACAGATGGCGCGACGGCAAACTTCGGCACCCGGATCAAAAAACATGCCCAGCCGTGCATAAGCGTTGCTGTGCGCCTTGCCCATGAACTTATAACCGACCAGTCCTACGTTAAGACGCATGTTATTTACCCTCCATATTATTTAACAAGAGCAGGGATGTGCGGGGTGAAAGTTTCCCACACACCCCCACAGTTCAGTCAAGCTTTTTTCTGGTGTGTCTGAATCGAATTATGGATTTTAGTTCGGTTTTGTCCGTGCCTGTAAAACTGCGTCTTGCCTTTGGCGGTTTAGGCTTTTCTTTTGGCTTTTGCCATTGACAAAGCCGGAGCCAAAGCATTGCCCGATAGTCGTCAGTCCATAACTCCTGTCGGAAGATCTGCACGCATGGGCGCCTCGCGCTCGAATTTTGTGGTGATGTCTACATGTTTGCCGGTTTCAAAGCTGCGCTGGAAGCCGGTCATGACCTCGAGCACATGCAGCGTCTGATCGTACGAGGCGCGCGGGCGGCGGTTTTTGCGGATAGCCGCACAGAACTCAGCAAGTCCCAGACCGCGGCTGTTTTCCGAATAGTCAAATTCAAGCGGCAGCTCTTTCGGAGGCTCGCCCGGCAAATGCAGCACCACGGGTCCGCCGAAACAGTTGGGGTCAGGTACCGACAACGTGCCCTTTGAGCCGTAGACTTCGATTATGGGCAGATGCGCCTTCCAAACGTCAAACGAGGTGAAAATCGAGCCGATGGCGCCGCACTCGAATTCCATAATGCCCATGATATTGGTGGGCACGTCCACGTCTATCACCGTGCCGTAGAAAGGCTGGCTGGTGATTGTGCGCTTGGGGAAGCTAATCTTTGTCATGCCGGTCAGCTTTTTCACACCGCCGATAAGGTTGATAATGGCGGTTATGTAGTACGGACCCATATCAAGCATGGGGCCGCCGCCGTACTTGTAGTAGAACTCGGGGTCGGGATGCCATGACTCGTGACCGCGGCAGGTCATGTTCGCGTTGACACCCACGACGTCGCCTATCAGCCCTTCGTCAATGGCTTTGCGGCTGGTCTGGATGCCCGCACCCATAAACGTGTCGGGCGCGCCGCCTATCCACAGACCTTTTTCTTTTGCGATTCTGACAAGCTCAAGCCCCTCTTCCCACGATGCGCCCAGCGGCTTTTCGCTGTAAACGTGCTTTCCTGCCTCAAGCGCCGGCTTGCTGACGCCGAAATGCTCGTAGGGGCGGGTGAGGTTCAGCACAACTTCGACTTCCGGGTCGTCGAAGCAGTCATACATGGTGTCATAGATTTTGCGGATGCCGTAATTTTTTGCGGCATTTTCGGCGCGCTCGCGTATAAGGTCGCACACGCCGACTATCTCAAGCTCTTTATTGAATACCTTTGTGATGTTTTCGAGATAAATGCCGCTTATGTTTCCGATTCCTATTATGCCGATTTTAGTAGCCATACAGATTACCCCGTTTTGTATTTATGTCTATTAGTACATCTTCGCGTCGTTGAGGAATCTTTCGTCGGTCAGACCGCGCGCTTTTGCCCACTCTTTGCCTTCTGCCGCCCAGAGCATGCCACGGCGCATGAGCTCCTGCGCGGTCGGCGCCTGGTCAAATACGCTGTCCTGATGGCCGAGCGAGCAATAGAAGATGCGGCCAAGCCCCCAGTATTTAGTCCACACGACTGGCATATCGACCGGCTTGTTGGAGATATTATAGTAGTGCACGGTCGGGAAACGCGTTGTCGCAAGCACTTCAACTGCGGGGTCGATGTGCAAATAATACTGTTCGCTGCGGACAGGGAAGTCCGAAAGCCCCTCGGTGATCGGGCTGGAGCTTGGGACTATGTTAACCATGTAGTCCACTTCGCCGCCGGGATGGCTGACCCAGTTACCGCCGGTTATAAACTGCCATTCGGTGTCGGTTCTGAAAGCGTCGCACATGCCGCCGTGACAGCCTGCCATTCCGACGCCCTTGCCGACCGCCCGCGAGATGTTGCGGGTATGCTCGCCTTTTATATTTCCGCCGGTCCAGCAGGGAACAATGAGGCCGAGCGACTCAAGATACTCGTAGTCGTCGAGGCAGTCCATATTGTTTTCAACGCGCACCTCAAACCCCTCGGACTCGAGGATGCGGGCAAACCGGTGTGCAACAAGGTCAGGCGTATGGCCGTCCCATCCGCCCCAAAAGATAAGCGCCTTTTTCATATAT
>DGDL01000095.1:0-16341 GCA_002385415.1 Clostridiales bacterium UBA3953 | reverse complement strand
GCAGGTTTTTCAAGCTGTTTTGCGATAAATCTTGACATGATGATGGTATGGAGTTAAAATAATACAGACCAGATATTATGGGGGTGCGATATTATGCTTTTATCCGCTAATTTCCGCATAAACCTGCCCGAAAAACCTGCACCTGCGCTTGTTACAGCAAAGGAAGAACTCGAAAAGTATCTGTCGGCCGTCTTCGGCGAAAACAAAGCGACCGAAGAAAGCGTCATAACGCTTGCTGTCGATGACAGCCTGCCGGAGGAAGGCTACAGGCTGCGCGCACAAGGCCAGACCCTTTCGATTGCCGGAGGTTCGCCGCGCGGCACGCTTTACGGAGCCTATGCACTGCTGCGCGACGTTTGCGGCTGCCGCTTTTTTGCAAAGGACACCGAGAGAGTGCCCTCGCTTCCCAAGCTCGAGCTTGAAGAGGGATTCGAACTTTCGGCAAGGCCCGCGTTTGAATATCGCGATGTTTACTGGACATGTGGATTTGACCCCGAATGGTCGGCGAAAAACCAGGTCAACAGCTATGTGAGCCGTGAGCTCGGCGAAAAATACGGCGGCGGCATAAAATATGCGCTGTTCGTACATACGTTTGACCGGCTTGTGCCATCGAAAAAGTATTTTAAAGAGCATCCCGAATATTATGCTTTGACCGAAGGCGAGAGAAAGCCCACGCAGCTCTGTCTTTCACATCCCGACGTTTTGAATATCACAATCGAAAATGTGAAGCAGATACTGCGCGAGCATCCCGACTGCCGCATTATATCGGTTTCGCAAAACGACTGCTTCGGTTTCTGCGAGTGTGACGCATGCCGCGAAGCGGACGAGCGCGCCGGCTCCCACATGGGCACGCTTTTGCCATTTGTTAATGCGGTTGCGGACGCGATTCGTGACGAGTTTCCGAATGTCGCTATAGATACGCTTGCATATCAGTACTCGCGACAGGCTCCGAAGGGCATTGTACCCCGCGACAACGTTATAATCAGGCTTTGCTCGATAGAGTGCTGCTTCTCGCATACCTTTGAGGAGTGCCCGGAATCGGGTACGCGCTGGGCATATACCAAAAAGAAGTCGTTTATAAGCGACCTTTTGGACTGGAAACAGATATGCAATCGCCTTTATGTTTGGAACTACACCACAAACTTTGCATATTATCAGACGCCGTTCCCCAATATACGCACGCTCGTTGACAATATTCGCTGGATGTATGAAAACAACGTGGTCGGACTGTTTGACGAGGGCTGCTATCAGACGGTCTCCGGCGAGTTTGCCGAGCTGCGCGCCTATTTGCATGCTGCTGCCATGCGTGACCCGTATATAGATTGGAAAGAATATTATCAGGAATTCATGGAAGCATACTATGGCAAGGGCTGGCGGCATATCGATGAGTACATTAACTTGACTTGTGACATAGCCGAGCGCATACACATGGGTATATATATGCACCCGTCGGAGATCATTCCGCCGGATGCCGAGCTTGTAAAGCGTTTTGACCAGCTTTGGGACGCCGCCGAGGCTGAGGCCGAAGACGAACTCACGCTTTCTCATATCCGCCGCTCGCGCATTCAGGTCAGGGTATACAAGAGCATCTGCGGGTTTACGACCCCCGAAGAAAATGCACAGCTTCTTTCGGACATTCGCGCTTTCGGAATCACGCACATGCGCGAGTCGGCAAGAATATCCGACGAAGCGGACCCCCGCGCACCTGCCGATAAATGGCAATAAGGGCGCTTTAGGCACGAAAATGCAGGATTGTGTTTACAATTTTGCGTTTTTGTCTTGAATCGTTAATAAATATAAACTATAATAGTTTAATAGATAGAAAGATTAGGGCGTTTTATTAATGGAAAGAACTCAAATCAGAGATATTTATGCATCACCGGAGGATTTTGGCGGCAAAATATTGACGGTTGTAGGCTGGTGCCGTTCGATACGTGCATCAAACAGGTTTGGATTTATCGATTTAAATGACGGAAGCTATTTTTCAAACCTGCAAATCGTGTTCGAAAGTGACGGCATCGACAACTATCAGGAGATTGCTTCTCAAAACGTGGGAACAGCGGTTGTTGTCACAGGAGAACTTGTGCTTACTCCCGAGGCTAAACAGCCGTTTGAGTTGAGGGCCAATAGTATAACCGTTGAAGGGCCGTCGACCCCCGATTATCCGCTGCAGAAGAAAAGACATTCTCATGAATTTTTGCGCACGATAGCGCACCTGCGCCCGCGCACCAATACCTACAGCGCTGTTTTCCGCGTGCGCAGCGAGGCGGCTTATGCCATCCACAGCTTCTTGCACGAGCGCGGCTTTGTGTATGTGCATACGCCGATAATCACCACCAGCGACTGTGAAGGAGCGGGCGAAATGTTCCGCGTCACGACGCTCGATATGGATGCCCCGCCGAAAACCGAAAGCGGCGAAGTTGACTTTGATCAGGACTTTTTCGGCCGCCAGGTAAGCCTGACGGTTTCGGGCCAGCTCAATGTCGAGTGTTATGCGATGGCGTTTGGCAAGGTCTACACCTTTGGACCGACTTTCCGCGCGGAGAAATCGTATACTCCCAGACACGCCGCTGAATTCTGGATGGTGGAACCCGAGATGGCTTTCGCCGACCTGTTCGACATCATGGATATCCAGGAGGCGATGCTCAAATATGTCATTCGCTACCTGCTCGACAATTGCCGGGCGGAGATGCAGTTCTTCAACAAATTCATTGATAACACACTATTTGAGCGTTTCGACAACATTCTAAACAATGATTTCGCTCGGGTCAGCTATACTGATGCGATGGAGCTGCTTGCGTCGAGTGGCAAGAAGTTTGATTATCCCGTCGGATGGGGACAGGACCTTCAGACCGAACACGAGCGCTATCTGACCGAAGACCACTTCAAGCGGCCGGTGTTT
The DNA here is from genome assembly GCA_002385415.1 of Clostridiales bacterium UBA3953. GTDB lineage: Bacteria > Bacillota > Clostridia > Oscillospirales > CAG-272 > DTU078. The sequence continues at coordinate 13,439 of DGDL01000095.1, read as the reverse complement.
GTTTACAGCTGGCCAAAGGAAATCAAGGCGTTCTATATGCGTCAAAACGATGACGGCAAGACTGTTGCCGCTGCCGACCTGCTCGTTCCGGGTGTAGGCGAGCTTTGCGGCGGTTCACAGCGAGAAGACCGCATTGAAAAGCTTGAAGAGGCTTACGAGCGTTTCGGTCTTGACCCGAAAGACTATTGGTGGTACACCGAACTGCGCAAATATGGCGGCTGCAAGCATTCGGGCTTCGGTCTCGGATTTGAGCGTCTTATCATGTACGTCACCGGCATCGCAAACATCCGTGACGTAATCCCGTTCCCGCGTACCACCGGTTCAGCAGAGTTTTAAATATAAAAATAAACTTCCGGCGGTGTGCAAATGTCCCCGCACACCGCCGGATTTATGCGCAAACATCCAAACTAAATTTATCGATATAACAAATCGCAAAGGACAGTCGACTGTATATGGAATACCGGAACATGACGCGCGGCGAGCTTGAGAGCCTGCTCGCCCAAGAAAAGGAAAAGTATGCCGCAATAAAAAGCGCGGGTCTGTCTCTCGACATGTCGAGGGGGATACCGGCACGCAAGCAGCTCGACCTTTCGCAGGAGATGCTGGGCATCCTTGTTTCAGAAGAAGACTGCGAGGGTGAGGACGGACGTGATTATCGCAGCTATGGTCTGCCCGACGGTACGCCTGAAGCAAAGCGCATGTTTTCATACATAACCGGCGCGCCGGTCGACAATATCATAGTTTGCGGCAACTCGAGCCTTAACGTTATGTTTGACACCGTGGCTCGGAACATGCTGCTTGGTGTTTCGAAATCATCCGAGCCGTGGTCTCGGCAGGGCAACATCAAGTTCCTTTGTCCTGTTCCGGGCTATGACAGGCATTTTTCTATTTGCGAGACCTTCGGCATAGAGATGATAAACATCCCGATGACACCCGAAGGCCCTGATATGGATGCGGTGGAAGCTGCCGTACGCGACCCGCTTGTCAAAGGTATTTGGTGTGTTCCGAAATATAGCAATCCCGATGGGATTACATATTCGGACGAAACTGTGCGCCGGTTTGCGGCGCTGAAGCCCGCGGCTCCCGATTTCCGCATATTCTGGGATAACGCATATATAGTCCATGACCTCTACGACGACGGCGACAGCCTGATGGATATATTTGCTGAATGCGAAAAATACGGCAGCGCAGATATGGTCTACATGTTCGTGTCGACCTCCAAAATCACATTCCCCGGTTCGGGTGTGGCTGCGATAATCTCCAGTCCCGCCAACACAGCGTACATCAAGTCGGTTATGGCTATGCAGACGATATGTCACGACAAGCTGAACCAGTTGCGACATGCGAAATTCCTGTGCTCGCACGAGAAAATCAAAGAGCACATGAAAAAGCATGCCGAGCTGCTGCGGCCGAAGTTTGTCGCGGTTTGCGAAACACTTGAGCGCGAGCTTGCAGGCACGGGTATTGCCGAATGGAACACGCCGCGGGGAGGATATTTCATAAGTCTCAATGTGTGTGACGGCTGTGCGAAAAGGGTATATAATCTTATGGCGGAGCTTGGCGTGAAGCTCACGCCCGCCGGCGCGACGTTCCCCTACGGGAACGACCCGCGCGACCGCAACCTGCGTATCGCGCCGACATATCCGACTATCGACGAGCTTAAAAAAGCAGTCGACGCGCTTTGCGTCTGCGTGAAAATCGCCTGCATAGAAAAGTTATTAGCCAAATAAAGAGTGCGTCGGGGATTGTAAGGTATCACGAACCCCGTAAACATGCTTTACCTTATAATATAACGAAATTTCGCTTGGCCGCCTGTCCGGGCTTTTTCCCGGGCAGGCGGCTATGTTGTTTATGGAGAGGGGTGGACCCAAAAGCAACGCAGCCGCGCAATTGGGCTCTTGCCCAATTGCGCGGCGTGGTAAGGCGATACCGATATTTCGGCTTGTTTGGGTGAAGGCCTTTGCAGCACAAAAGCAAAGCTGTGCGGTATAAGCACAAAATATAAGGTTGCGGGGGCACGGGGGCTATGGCAGTATCCCCCGCGTCCGCTAACCAGTATAGCCGCCGAAATCTTACGACATCAGCGTGTCCATCTCGTCGATGAGGCGGTCGAACAGCGCCAGCGCGTCGTTTACCGGCTGTGGTGTGGTCATATCGACGCCGGCGCGACGGAGCAGCGTTATTGGGTCGGCAATGCTGCCGCTTGAAAGGAACTCGAGATACGCTTCTACGGCAGGCTTGCCCTCGCGCAGTACCTTTTCCGAGAGAGCGATGGCGGCAGAAAAGCCGGTCGAGTACTGGTATACATAAAAGTTCAAGAAAAAATGCGGGATTCTTGCCCACTCAACAGCTATTTCGCGGTCGACAACAATGTCGTCGCCGTAATATTTACGGTTGAGATCGTAGTAAAGGTCGCAAAGCGCGTCAGCGGTAAGCGTTGTGCCCGACTCGGACATGCGGTTTATCTCAAGCTCAAACTCGGCGAACATCGTCTGGCGGTAAAGCGTCGTGCGGAACTGTTCGAGAAAGTGGTTGATTAAATAAGCACGCTGCTTTTTGTCGTCGGTGTTCTTGAGCATGTACTGCATGAGCAGCGACTCGTTGAAAGTGGAGGCTACCTCCGCAACGAATATAACATAATTGGAGTATACCGGCCGCTGTGCTTTGGTCGAAAAATACGAGTGCAGAGCATGTCCCATCTCGTGTGCCAAGGTGAACATGCTGTCCAGTGTGTCCTTGTGGTTAAGCAACACATAGGGATGCGGCCGCGTGCCCATCGAATAGGCGCCGCCGCGTTTACCTTCGTTTTCGTAAACATCTATCCAGCGGTTGCCGAACCCCTCGTCAAGCGCGGCAATATAGTGCTCGCCGAGCGGCTCAAGCGCTTTGCGGCATATCTCGCAGGATTTCTCGTACGGATATTTGACGTTCACATCCGGCACGATGGGCGTATAAAGGTCATACATGTGAAGCTCGTCCACGCCGAGCAGCTTTTTGCGCAAAGCGACATACTTGTGCAGGATATGCAGGCGGTCGTTTACCGACTTGATAAGATTCTCATAGACCGTGACCGGCACCTCGGTCGCAAACAGCGCTTTTTCGAGGTTAGAGCTAAAGTTACGCGCCTTGCGATAGAAGGTAAGCTGCTTTACCTGCGCATCGAGCATTGCGGCAACGGTGTTTTTAAATTGCTCGTAGGTGTGGTAAACAGACTCGAACGCCTGTTTTCTGATATTGACGTCGGGCGACTCCAAAAGCGGGATAAAGCTGCCCTGGGTAACCCGAATAGGGTTGCCGTTTGCGTCTTTGATGTCGGGAAAGCGCAGGTCGGCGTTGCGGAACTGTGAGGCGATGTTTTCGGGCGCGTTTGCTAATTCACCGGCTGCGGCAAGCAGCGTCTCTTCTGCCGGCGAAAGTGTGTGCTGTTTTGCAGCGCGAATCCTGTCAAGCATGCGTGAGAAAACTTTGAGCTCGGGCTTCTCCTCGTAGAAACGCTCGAGCACCTCGTCGGGTATGGCGATGATTTCAGGCCCCGAAAAGGCGGTTTTTGAGCTGTATTGAGTGTAAAGCGACACGGCGCGTCCATAGTAGTCGGCATATTTCGAGTTGCCCTTGTCCTCGTCGCTTTTCAGCATTGCATAGGCATAGACTCGTGAGACGTCCACCGAAACTTTTTCGGAAAGCGTGAGAAAATCGCACAGCTCGGATGCCGACGAGGAGAGCCGTCCGGCATAAGTGGCGACATTGTCAATCGCGGCTGCCACCTCGTCAAAAGCGGCAAGCCATGCCTCGTCGCTCGGATAGATGTGGGTGGTGTCCCAGGTGTATTCAACTTTTTGCTCGGAACGCTTGATAAGTTTATCCATAAACGCTAAATGCTCCTCAAGATAATTTTTAACGATATTATAACAGACGGGAGTTTCCAATGCAACAATATTTGCCCGTGAGCGGCTGTATGCCACGCATGTCCTGCAAAAACTCTTTCATTACACGCTATAGTATGCGGGAAAAGGATAAATATTGGCGCATTGATACTGGATTTGTTTTCAATATGTGTTATAATTGTGTGACGGGGTTACAGGAAAAAAGCGTGTTTTGTGTGACCGCGTCACTTTATTTTTTCTTGATTTGGGATATAATATGAATACAAAGAAACAATCAAGTCAACGCGATAATAGAAAATTATAAAAGGGTGGGTTTAGAGATGACGGTTATTGATGTAACGAAAGAAAACTTCCAGGTTGAGATTATGGAGTCCGACAAGCCGGTTCTGATTGATTTTTTTGCACCTTGGTGTGGTCCTTGCCGCATGCTTTCGCCAATCATTGACGAAATTGCACAAGAAGCCGATTCTTTCAAGGTCGCAAAGGTCAACGTCGACGAGCAGCCCGAACTGGCACAGGCGTTTGGCGTGATGAGCATACCGACGCTTGTCGTCATGAAAGACGGAAAGGTTGTAGACAAGGCGGTCGGCGCACGTCCCAAAGCCGCTATCATGGCGATGGTCGAACAGCAATTATCGGTTTGACATGCCGTCATGGAAGTTGGCGCAATAACAGATGATGCTCCCGGATACCCGGGAGCAAATCTGATTTATGTAGATTGTGGCAGGCTTATCCCATGGCGAGCGCGCGGAGCCTGTCTTTGTCAAGTATGGTGACGCCGCCCCGCGTGTTTTCGGTGATTCCTTCCGCTGAAAAGTATTTAAGCATGCGCGAGACGACCTCGCGCGCCGAACCCATGTATTTGGCTATCTGCTCGTGGGTCAAATGAACGGTCATATCGCCTGTCTTGCTTATTTCGTCCCAAAGGAAAATAGCAAGCCTGCGGTCAAAACTCATAAACAGTATCTGCTGCATCACCCACATGACGTCGGAAAACCGTTCGACTGCCATGTTAAGCGCGAAATTTTCGGCGTGGATGTTGTGTTCGGTAATCTCTGCGAGCACGCGCCCGTTTATTACATAACACTCGCTGTCCTCCTCGGCGTCAATATAGACGTCGAAGGTGATCGCTTTCAGCACGCAAGATGCCGAAAGCATGCAAAGATCGCCGGGATAAAGCCGGTAGAGCGTCACTTCTTTGCCTTGCTCCGACATTATATAGGCGCGCAGGCAGCCTGATTTGACAAAAACCGCTCCGGTGCACTCCCCGCTGCCTCCGTGGACATTTGTGCCTTTCGGATATGCGGTGAGTGTTGAGCTTTCGCACAGCAGCCTTTTGTCGGACGGGTCAAGTTTATCCCAAAACGGCAAATAATCTTTAAACATCAAGGTGCATTCGTTCTGGTGCATGAAACTGCACTCCTTTTTAAAGTAAAATTGGGGGTATAGAAATTGAAAACTGTTATAGTAGGTGGAGTCGCGGGCGGCGCTTCGGCGGCTGCGCGGCTGCGCAGGCTCGACGAGCATGCAGAAATAATTATATTCGAGCGAGGAGAATATGTCTCCTTTGCAAACTGTGGGCTGCCGTATTATATAGGCGGCATCATTGAGGACAGGGAGGATTTAACCCTCCAGACGCCTGAAAGTTTCAAGGCCCGCTTTAACATAGACGTGCGACTGCAAAGCGAAGTTGTCGCAATTGATACGGCGGCCAAAACCGTAACGGTTAAAACTGCCGCGGGGGAAACATATACCGAAAGCTACGATAAGCTAATCCTCGCGCCCGGCGCGAAGCCTGTTGTTCCGAACATCCCGGGTGTCGATTCGGCTCTGGTGTTCACACTAAGAAATATCCCCGACTCGCAAAAAATAAAAGATTATATCAAAGTCGGAAAGCCGAAGTCGGCGGCTATAGTCGGAGGCGGCTATATAGGCGTGGAACTTGCCGAAAATTTGGCGCTTGCCGGGCTACATGTCACTGTTGTCGAGCTTTCAGACCATCTCATTGCGCCGCTCGATTTTGAAATGGCGGTCGACGTGCACAATTACATCAGAAGCAAGGGAATCAAGCTCATATTAAACAACGGGGTTTCGGCGATAGAGGAAACAGACGAAGGTATTACAGCCGTACTTCAAAACGGCAAAATCAAAGCCGACATGGTGATAATGGCGGTGGGCGTGAGGCCGGACACCGAGTTTGTGCGCGCATCAGGTATAGAGACAAACAGCCGCGGCCAGATAATAGTCGACGAGCGCATGCGCACGAATGTGCCCGACGTTTGGGCGGTAGGAGACGCCGTTGAAGTGGTGGATTTTGTAACGGGCGCCCCGTCGTTTATCCCGCTTGCCGGGCCGGCTAACCGTCAGGGACGCATCGCGGCAGACAATATAGCCGGAATTGATAGCACATACGACGGTACACAAGGCTCCGCTGTGCTCAAAATATTCGACATGACTGTCGCCACTTCGGGCATAAACGAGCGGACGGCGCAAGCCGCGGGAATAGATTATGACAAGACCTATATATATTCGGCATCGCATGCAACCTATTACCCCGGCGCAATGAACATGTCGATTAAAGCTATATGGGATAAAAAGACGCACAAGCTGCTCGGCGCGCAAATTGTCGGATCTGAAGGTGTAGACAAGCGCATGGATGTGCTTGCGACGGCGATGAGGCTTGGCGCGAAGATAACAGACCTTACCAAACTCGAGCTTTGTTATGCGCCGCCCTACGGAAGCGCAAAGGACCCGGTCAACATGCTTGGATTTGTGGCAGAGAACGTCATAACCGGAAAGACAGGTCAATTTTTCTGGGACGAGGTGGACAGCCTGCCTCGCGACGGCAGCGTAACACTGCTTGACGTGCGAACGGCAGCCGAAGTGCGGCGGGGTAAAATAGAGGGATTTATGCACATCCCGCTCGATTCGCTACGCGAGCGTATAGACGAAATCCCGAAAGGCAAACCTGTTTATGTGCATTGCCACAGCGGTTTGAGAAGCTATATAGCATGCCGTATACTTGCCGGGCATGGATTTGAGTGCTATAACCTTGCCGGCGGTTGGCGGCTTTACGCGGCCGCTATAAAAGAGAAGGGGATGCTCAGTTAAATTTTATACCGGGCGCAAACAGAAGGAGGCGGAAAAGCGGCAAAGTGACAGTAAAACTCATGTTTGCGGCACTGGCGGCGGCAGCGGCAGTATTGATTGCCGGCTGTGCGGGCACAGGTTCTGTCGCCGAGGTGCAGCTCGTAACGGACGATACAACAAGCGAAACATTTGTTCCCAAGAAAGGGGATGCGGTTTACGTGAGCATTTCGGCACAAAGGGCAAAACAGCTCATGGACAGCGAAAGCGATTATGTTGTACTTGACGTGCGTACGCCTGAAGAATATGCGGATGGGCATATAAAAGGCTCGATGCTCATTCCCTATAATGAGATAGGCGAGCGGGCCGAAGATGAGCTGCCCGAAAAAGACAAGCTTATACTCGTTTACTGCCGCAGCGGGCGGCGCAGCAAAATCGCCGCACAGGCGCTGGCGGAGCTCGGTTACACAAATGTCAAGGAGTTCGGCGGTATCATAGACTGGCCGTATGAAATTGTGACACAGTAAAAAAATAAACATGCGCGTCCGACTGAACGGGCGCGCTTTTATTATAGCCCATTATATTCACTAAAACAAGCAGTGGTGTACTAGAGCCGATTATGCCGCTCAATTTAGCACAATTCTGTATCGCACCTCGCGCAAGCCGCAGATGCCACTGTCCTTTTCGCTTCCGTCAACATGAAAGCCGTATTTTTTGTAAAATTTTCTTGCCCGCGCATTTGCCTTGAGTGTCCAGAGCATAATATGGCTGCAGCCAAGTTCCCGCAGTCCCGAAATTCCGGCATCCATGAGCGCGCGGCCAACTCCTTTGCCCCAATAGTCTTCGATTACATAGATAGCCACAATCTCGCCCCAGCCGTCCATATCAGGGTCGCGGCTCAAGCAAAACGAGCACACACCGCAGGGCTTGTCGCCGTCAAATGCAATCAGGAAATTGTCCGTGCCTGTGAAAATAAGCCTCTCAAAAAGCGCGGTCCGTGCCTCAATGTCCGTATGGCGTGCAAGCTCTTTGGGTAAAATTATGTCTTTATAAGCAGATTGCCATGACGAGCACATTATTTCGGCTATCGCTCGCGCGTCAAAAGTGCCGGCGCGTCTTATCAGCAGTTTCATGGCTGCGTTTAACCCTCTTTTAATGTGGAGTTTGCCGCAAATATTGTTTAGTGCGGGCATATTATAACGGTTGATAAAGTTATGCGCTTTGCTTTTAACAATGTTATATCATTTCCGCTGTTTACGCAAGCGGGAAAGTATAGTTATAGTCGTTTTTTGCGCTTGACAGTCCAAAGCGGCGGTGTTATACTGCGCAATGCAAGGTAAACTTTGCTTAAATTAACCCAGATGTGGCAAAGGAGCAGCCATGAACAGTGAGTTTAGCGATTTTCGCAGCTTTTACATAAACCACGTTAAACCTCGATGCAATTATCCTCCCGAAACTGAGCCGTATAAAACCAAGCTTGCAAACGGCCTTGCGATTACAGTGCGGCGGGAGCATCCGGACGATTATGCAGCGGTGGAAAACCTGACCCGCAGGGCATTTTTCAACGCTGAAAAACTGGCGCGCGACGGCATCCCCTGCGACGAGCATCTGCTTGTCCGAAAACTGAGGGCGGCACCGGAATTTATACCGGAGCTTGACCTTGTTGCCGAGTGCGAGCTGCTCGGCCAGCGCCATATAGTCGGCAATGTCATGTTTACAGCCGCGTATGTAAAAACCCCGTCGGGTGAGTTTATTCCCGCCCTGGTCTTCGGTCCGCTTTCGGTGCTGCCGGAGTATCAGCGCATGGGAATTGGCAAGGCGCTGTTGTCCCGCGCCGAGGAGATAGCCCGGTCGGCCGGCTGGGGCGCAATATTTTTATACGGCCATCCGTGGTATTACCCGCGGCTGGGCTACAAAGAGGCAAAAGAGTTTGCCGTAACCACACACGACGGCAAAAACTTCCCCGCATTTATGGCAAAGGAGCTTGTTTTAGGGTATCTGAGCGCGGCTGCAGGTGGAAAATATTACTATTCGCCGGTGTATGAGCTTGACATGGGCGAGGCGCGCGAGTTTGACGGGGCGTTTCCGCCGGTCGTGGACGGCCCGCAGGCGCGTCCGCTTCACCCGTCACATCTGCCGTACATTCACAGGTTGATGAACTTGCCGGAAATTCTTGAGGTGATGCACGAGCGGCAGACGGATTTGCCGGTTTGGATTTCGGCATATCAAAACTGGACAAACAGAGGTGAGCGGGCATTTGCAATCTATTCCGGCGAGCAACCGGCAGGATGGCTGAGGCTCGGCGGATTTGACGGCGATGCCGGCACAATAAACGTGCTTGTGATAGACCCGCGGTATGCGCGGCGCGGGCTTGGGCGTTTTGCCGTGGGATTTGCAGAGGGAGTATTTCGCGAGCGTGGGCTGCGGCGCATTGAGATATACGCGGCCGAGGACAATATACCGGCGCGCGCATTATATGAAAGTTGTGGCTTTAGGATAGCGGGGCGCGGCGAGTGCACGACCGGCGACGGCACTGCTTGCATGGGCATTACTTTTGAAAAGGTGATATAACATGCATATAAGGGACGGAAAGCTGGTGATACGCGGCGCAGAGCCGAGCGACGCCGAGCTGCTTTCCGGCTGGTGCAGCGATGGGAAAATTATGGCGCATGCGGGATTCCCGCTCGGCATCGGTACGACGCCCGAACAGGTGCGTAAGTTGCTTGAAAGCGATACCGACAGCTCGCGGCGCTGCATAATAGAGCTTGACGGTGTGCCTATTGGCGAGATGAACTACCGCGATATAGGCGGAAAAACCGCCCAAATCGGCATAAAAATCTGCGATTTTTCAAAGCAAAATCGCGGATTTGGCACGCAGCTGTTGAAAATGTTTATCCGCGAGCTGTTTAGTACATACGGTTTTGAAAAAATCGCGCTTGACACCAATCTTAAAAACACGCGCGCACAGCATGTATATGAAAAACTGGGATTTCGCAAGGTAAAGGTTGAATACAGCTCCTGGAAAAACCGGCTTGGCGAGCTGCGGTCACAGGTTTACTATGAGCTTTGCCGCGACGAGTGGCGTTTTGATTAAATAATAAAAAAATAAAAATCGCTCCGGCTGTATGTTTTCGGTAATGATTGTTTTTGGAAAACCGTGGTGGCCGGAGCATGTTTTTCCTCGCAGCATTTGCGTATCTGTCGCGACAGCCTTGAGAATAATATTGTCTGAATCCTTAAATAAAAAGGAGACAGATATGAACCCGTTTAATCAAACGCCGATGAAGGTCGAAGACGGCATAATGGATTGGAACACGATGTATCCAAAGCCGTATGACAAAAACACAGTCGACCCCTATACAAGGCTTCGCGTGATACTCATGAACGGTATCGAAGTCGAGGCCGTGATGTTCAAACATCAGTTTAACCGCAACTGCGACAACAACGACATCCGCCGCGAGGTTGCGCTGACCCGCCGGATCGAGCAGCAGCAACAAAAGCATATAAACTGGCTGAAGCCGCTCGACGAATCGGTGCTCGAAACCACCATCGGTTACGAGCATGTGGCCGTCGACCTTACAGCGTGGCTTGCGCAGAACGAGCCCGACCCTTACGTTAAGCAGGCGCTCGATTTTGCGCTGCTGGAGGACTTTGACCATCTTTACCGCTATGCAAACCTGCTGGACTTTGATATGGGCATACCGGCCCACCAGATAGTCCAAAACTATGTTGACATTACGCCCGGCAGGCCGACCATAGCCGAGCATCGCCATCCGTACGAGTCTATTAGGTACTCAATAGACGCCAAAAAGGCAGACATTCGCACGCTGCTCAACACTCTGATAATCACCGCCGGCGAGCAGCAGACCATGAACTTTTATATGAACCTTGGCAACTATTACGGCTATGACCTCGGTCGCCAGCTTTATATGGAAATAGCGATGATCGAGGAGCAGCATGTGACCCATTACGGCTCGCTGCTCGACCCGCGCTGCACATGGCTTGAAAACCTGCTTCTCCACGAGTATGTGGAGTGCTATCTCTACTACTCGTTCTACAAAGACGAGGTTTGCCCCAACATCCGCTCGATCTGGGAGATGCACCTCTTGCAGGAAATCGCGCACCTCCACAAAGTGGCGGAAATGCTCAAAACCTATGAGGGCAAGGAGTGGCAGGAAGTTATCCCCAACGGCGGCGAGTTCCCCGAACTGCTGAGATTCCATGACACTCGCGATTATGTGCGTTCGGTACTCGGCAGCCAGATCACGCTGACGGCTTATCGTGAAAACTACAAGCAGGTTGACGAGATGCCGACCGACGCCGAGTTCTTCAATTATCAGATGAAGGTCAACCGCGACGTCGGCAGCGTGGCGAGCCACAATGTAATTCAGCTTCACATCAACAAGCTCGGACAGGACTATCGCGCCGAATCGAAAGAGAACCCCGTTGCCGAATTGCGTGACAGGCATTGCGACAATACCCAAATTGCGCGCTGTGTGCGTGAGCCCGCAACCGTTTAGGCGTTATAGCGCTTAAAATATTGTGCAGGGGGGACAGATTTCTGTCCCCCCTCCTTTTTGCCCCCGAAAGGGGGCGTTTATGTTTTTGTGCGGGTTATGATTGTAGCAATGTTTTCGGCATGCAGCCTCTAAACATTTTCATACAGCCACTGAAGCGTATCATAGGCGCGCTGGCGGTTGACGCTGTACTCATGGTCGTTGCAATACTCCACGCGCCAGACGTATGTGTCAATAAGGTTGTACATAAGGCAGTAAAGTTTCATTCGCTTGCGGCGGTCAGGGCTGTCAGGTACCGGACCGTAGCCGCGGAAAAATGGCTCTCCCATTATCCACGGCGAGCCGAGCTCAAAGTCGATATCGCCGTAAACCGCCCGGTCGGCGTCGATGATCGCCGTAACATGCCAGGTGTCGTCGAATTTCTTGACGAGGATGTTGCCGGCCCATATATCGGCGTGGGTCAGCCGCGGCTCGACTATATCCTCAAACAAAGGAACGCAGCGGCTGTACATATCAAGTACTTTGCCGATAAACTCGTGCTCGAATACGTCCCGCTCGATGCAAAGCTGTCCGATTTCGGCAATATGCGCCAAAAGAAACTCGGGCCAGCTGTCATACACTTTGCCGTCATAAAAGTCGCCGATTCTGCCGAAACGCTCGCCTTTTATTTCGTGAAACTTCCGCATGATGCGGCCCGACTCCTCGTATAGCGCGTCGCGGCATTCCTCGGGCACCGATCCGTCGCAGAGCGCGACGCTGTCCATGTACTCGGTTATCATATAGTCGCGGTCGATGACGGTTTTTGTCGTGTCGCATGCGACAAGCTTTGGCGTCGGTATGCCGGCTTCGGTGAGAAGCTGATTAACATGTGCCTCGGCGTCCATGAGGTGTCGCTCGTAGGGCAAAAGCAGCTCGCGGTTGACCGGCCCGACACGCAGCACAAGTGCTTGCGATAGCTTGTCTGTGACAACTTTGTAGGTAGTGTTAAACAGCCCGCCGCCGACGGGCGTATATTCTACTATCTTTGCGCCCGGAAAATGGTGGGAAATTATTGTCTGTGCTTCTTCTTTTGAAACGTCTTTGTAAATTTTAGATGCAGTATACATGTTGTCCTTCCAAAGATGAATTAAAAGCAGCGCTCTTTGTGCAGTCGGTTGCAGGTCTCAATTTTACCGCAATAGTAGCAGATTTCGTTGGGCAGCGGCTCGTCAGCAAAGAACGCTTTGAGGTTATCGAGTGTGGTGCGCGCGATGTTGTCCAGCGCTTCGCGGGTCAAAAATGCTTGGTGAGCGGTCACCAGCACGTTAGGCATCGTGAGCAGGCGCGCGAGCTTGTCGTCTTCGAGTATATCACCCGAAATGTCTTCGTAGAAAAAGTCGGCTTCTTCCTCATACACGTCAAGACCGACGGCGCCGACCTTACGGCTCTTTATCGCCTCGAGCAGTGCTTCGGTATCGATTAGCGCGCCGCGCGAGGTGTTGATAATAAATACACCGTCTTTCATCAGCGAAAGCGCGCGCTCGTCGATGATATGATGAGTGTCTTTTGTCAGAGGGCAGTGCAGCGAGATTATGTCGGATCTGGTAAACAGCTCGTCAAGCTCGACATACTCTATGCCGCTGTCGGTCGCGGGGAAAGGGTCATACGCGATAATATTCATGCCAAATCCGCGACAGATGTCGATAAACACCCTGCCGATACGGCCTGTGCCGATAACACCGACAGTTTTTCCGTACATGTCGAAACCGGTGAAGCCCACTATTGAGAAGTTATGGTCGCGCGTGCGGTTATACGCGCGGTGGATTTTGCGGTTGAGCGCGAGCAGAAGTGCCATCGTATGCTCGGCAACGGCATAAGGCGAGTAACCGGGCACGTGCAGAACATGAATTTTCCCGTATGCAGCTTTAAAATCGACGTTGTTATAACCTGAGCCTGTCTCTTATACACATCT
>DGDL01000059.1 GCA_002385415.1 Clostridiales bacterium UBA3953 | reverse complement strand
GGTGCTCGTCGATTTCTGGGCGCCGTGGTGCGGTCCCTGCCGCAAGCTCGCCCCGATTATCGAGGAGATTGCCGCCGAGGCAAACGGACGCTATATAGTCGGCAAGGTTAACGTCGACGAACAGGAAGAGCTTGCCGACAGGTTCGGCATCATGAACATCCCGACGCTGATTGTTTTCCGCGCGGGAGAGCCGGTGAAAAAGGCTATCGGCTCAAAATGCAAAGCCGAGGTGCTAAGGCTTCTCGGCAATGAGCAGGAAAATTGATATTCCATAAACTCAATAAGCCGGAGAGGGCGCGGTAAACGCGCCTTTTCTGACGCACTTTGCTAATTATAAACCTCAAAAATTCGCATATTATAAGCGTAGGTGATAAAAGCACGCTTTTTGTGCGAAAATAACTATGAACGGCTGAAAGTTACATGCTAAACTATAAATCTGTTCGCGGCAGCATATTGCTTGTTTTCGCCGCGATGATCTGGGGCGCCGCAATCGTCGCTCAAAGTGTAGGCCTTGACTACATGAAGCCGATAACATTCAACACCGTGCGCTGCTTTATCGGCGGTATTGTGCTGTTGCCGGTTGTGGCGGTGTTCGGGAAAAGCAAACGCGCCGGCAACGAAGCGGAGGCGCCCGAGCTGCCGAAAGGCGCAGACCCCTCAATCGGTGCCGCGGTCGCGGACGTGTATGATTTCGAAGAGTCGTCCGAGCTTTCTCACACAGCGCCGAATGGTAACGCCGCCGCTGCTGGCGACGCGAGAAAACGCGCGCGCTGCGACCTTTGGTTGGGCGGCGTTTTGTGCGGGGTGGCGATGTTTCTTGCCACGACCGTGCAGCAAATCGGGCTGATGTATACAACCGCCGGCAAGGCGGGGTTCATCACAACGCTTTACATCGTAATCGTTCCGGTGCTTGGACTGCTGTTCGGAAAGCGCGCGCCCTTCACCGTTTGGGTAAGCGCGTTTTTGGCGCTGTTCGGTCTTTACATGCTGAGCGTTCGGGGCGATTTCACTGTCAACCCCGGCGACCTTTTGATACTGCTGTGCGCATTTTGCTTTTCCGCACACATAATGCTTATATCATATTTTTCGCCGCGCTGCAATCCGGTTGCAATGTCCTGTATCCAGTTCTTCGTTGTCGGCGCGCTCGGACTTGTGCCGATGCTGGTGCTCGAGCGGCCCGAGATTTCGACAATTTTGTCCGGCTGGGTACCCCTGCTTTACACAGGCGTTTTGTCCTGCGGGGTAGCATACACCCTGCAGATTGTGGCACAGCGGGATGTCAATGCAACCGTCGCGGCTGTACTTATGAGCCTCGAGTCGGTGTTTTCGGTGCTGACCGGCTGGCTTGTGCTAAACGAGCGGCTGACCGCGTCGGAATATGTCGGATGTGCGCTGATATTTGCCGCGGTGCTGCTTGCGCAGCTGCCGCCCACGCGCATAAAGCTGCCGCATAGAAAGCGAAGATAATGCGCCGCACGGCGATTTGAATATATGCCCGGTCAATTTTATGTGGCCGGGCACTTTTTATTTGCCGACGACCGAGCATTTTAACCTGAATTTTAAAAAGTTTAACCTATCCTTTACAAAAGTGAGCAAATAATGTATAATGTCCATAATATTCATCACGGTTGAGGCGGGAGGAAAGCGGCAAGCGATGCTTCGCCATGAGATAAAATATGTTTTGACCGAAGCTCAAGCCCTGCTTTTGGCTTCAAGGATACGGGGGCTGCTTCGGCCCGACCCGTATATGCCGTCGCCGGACGGATATATAGTATCCAGCCTGTATTTTGACGACCGCGCCGACTCGTCATATCACGAAAAACTTGCGGGCGCCGAGCACAGGAAAAAGTATCGCGTCCGGCTTTACAATTTCGACCCGAGCTTTATAGTGCTCGAGCGCAAGGTCAAAGTCGGAGGCATGATTGAAAAGCACTCGACCCCGATAAGCCGGCCGACGTTTGAAAGGCTTGGTGCGGGCGATTTTGGCGTGCTTGAGGCAGAGTCCTCGGAGCTTGCGCACCAGGTGCTCGCCTGCGCACGGGCGCGCGGGCTTGCCCCGAAAGTGGTCGTGACATACCGGCGCGAGGCGTATATTCATCCCGTCTCAAACACGCGCATAACATTTGACAAGCAGCTTGACGCCGCTTGGAGCCGCGAGCGCATGACGGGAGGAGGGGATTTTGCGTTTGCGTTCCCGTCGCCCGGCACCGGAGAGTCCGGTTCGGTGGTCATGGAGATAAAATACGACAGGTATTTGCCCGCATTTATATCGGCGGCGCTTTCGCACAGCGGGCCGCCGCTCGCGGCCTCGAAATATGTGATATGCCGCGACAAACTTGCGCAGCTTAAAAAATATTACAGTTGTTAGGCTATCGGCATATAGCGATTTATCAATAACAAGGAGCGTATATCTGCATGACACTCAAAAGCCTTATCAGAACTTTCAAAGACACAATAGCGCAGTCGAACCTTCTGATGGAGCTGACTACCGAGTACATAGTGGTTTGCATGTCGGTCGCGCTGGCATGCGCAGCGATAATCTACCTTGTCTACTTTCTGTTTTATCGCGGCGCGTGTTACAGCGACAATTTTGCGCTGCTGCTGGTCATGACCACGTTGGTGACTTCCATGGTCATCGTCACCATCTCGGCAAACATTGTGCTTTCGCTTGGCATGGTGGGCGCGCTGTCCATTGTCAGATTCCGCGCGGCAGTAAAAGACCCGCTTGACGTGGGCTTTTTGTTTTGGAGCATTGCCGCCGGCATAACTTGCGGCGCCGGGCTTTATATTTTTGCGCTGACCGGAACAATTTTCATCGCGGTTATATATATTTTGATGATGTTTGTTCGCGGCAGGGTCACATCGCATCTGCTGGTGGTGCGCTATGCGGACAGCGCGAAGGAAGCGGTCGAAGCGGCGCTGGCCGGCATTAAATTCAGGCAAAAGGGAAGCACGAGGACTGCGGACTCTACCGAGCTGACACTACAGCTAAAGCTGAAAAAAACACAGGGCGATATTGCCGACCGCCTTGCGGCAATAGACGGTGTATCGTCGGCCATACTGGTCGAGTATACGGGTGATATTTAATGCTGGATAGTCTGAAACCGAAACCAAAGCTTGTTTTATCGCGACTGCGGGGGCTGTTTGCGGGGCGCTCGCTTTCGCCACATGTCTCGCATGTCATGGAAAATAAGTTTCGGCTCGCCGCAGTTATTGTCCTGCCGCTGCTTCTTTTCGCATTTATCCCGCTGTCAATGGCTGCCGAGGGTATTTTGCCAAATGAGCCGGACGAGGGCGAAACCGTCAGCGTCATGGCATTTGTGGAAGGCTATGACGCTATAGTCGCCGAGCTTGCCGCAAAAGAGGCAGAGGACGACCCGGCACAGCCGGCAGAGACTGCGCCCCAGCCGTCCGAGCCACAGATATTCTTTTCGCTTGACCGCGATGACGGGCAGTATTTCTTTGACACCGACCAGGAGCTTGAAATCACGACGAGCCGTCCGGCGAAGATATACTATACACTAAACGGCTCGACGCCAAGCGAAGAAAAAGGCACGCTTTATACCGAGCCGATTCCGCTGCCCAGCGGGGACAATGTCAAAGTCTACAGCTTCTCGGTCATAGCCTATTTCGATGACGGTACGGTGTCGGACGTCTATTACCGTTCGTATTTTATCGGGCGCAACGCATTTGAAAAATACGACACGCTCGTTTTTTCGCTTATCACCGACTCCAAAAATCTCAACTCGCGCGAGCTTGGCATCCTGCACCCCAATAATATTTGGCAGCGGGGCAGGGAATGGGAGCGCGACGTAAATGTTTCCTGCTATACGCAGTCCGGCCGGCTATTGTTTTCGCAAAATGCCGGGATGCGGCTTTTCGGTGCGTATTCGCGGTCGTTTGCGCAAAAATCGCTGCGGATAATTGCCCGTTACGATTATGACGCATATAACCGGTTTGAGTATGAGTTTTTCGACGACCTTTACTCATATAGCGGCACGAAGATAGGCTCGTTTAAGCAGCTTGTGCTGCGCAACTCGGGCAACGATTTCGGCGTCGCATTCATGCGCGACCCGGTCGTGCATATTCTGATGGCGCAGCAGGGATTCCCGTTCACCGAGTCGGTTCGCCCCAGCCTCGTTTACATAAACGGCAAGGTGTACGGCTTTTTATGGATACACGAACCGTATAAAGCCGAATATTTCAAGGAGCGCTACCGCGATTACGACGGCCAGGGCGCGTTTGTTGTGTTGGACGGGCCGGAGCGCTCGAAATCGAGCTTTGACACCGAGTACAGGCACCTCAAGCCGCTTTCCGACTATCGCAAGATGTACAACTACCACCGGGAAGACCTCACCGACGACAAAAAATACGCCGAGCTTTGCCGGCTGCTCGACGTGGAAAGCTATCTTCAGCTTTACGCGGCGTTTGCCTATGTCGACAACGGCGACTGGCCGCACAACAACAACCGCGCTTTTAAATATTTCGCCGCCGAAGGCGAGGATTTCTCGGACGTATACGGCATGGACGGCAAGTGGTATTTCCTCCCGCACGACACAGACTTTGCATTTTTAAGCGACGTCAATGCCAACACGCTCGAGCGCAACCTCAACCGGGCAGAAGTGCAGTACAGCCCGCTGTTTGCCGCGCTGATGGAGCGCGATGACTGCCGCTGGACTTTTGTCACATACATACTGGACATGATAAACGGCGCGTTTTCGCCCAAAAATGCGTCGCGTGTGGTAGAGGATATAATCGACGGGATACGAGGCTCCATACACATCATGCATGCGGAGAGCCGGTATCAGCCTCCAAACAGCGACAACGCGTCGTTCGAGCGCCGCGCGCCGCGCATAATAAACTATCTCAAACAGCGCTCGTCAATAATGATAGAGTACATGCAGAAAAAATACAATCTCGGCCCGTTTTACAGGCTGTTTGTAAGCTTTCCCGACGGCGGCGCGGCTTATGTCAACTCGCTTTATGTCAGCGAGGACTTTACAGGCTCGTATTACGAAAACTATGCGACCGTGCTGCGGCCGGTCGTGCCTCCGGGCAAGGAGTTTTCGTGCTGGACGGTCAACGACAAAGTCTATGAGACGCCGGAACTGGTCATAGACGCCTCGTTTGTCCGGCAGGCAAAGGTGAAAGTCGAGCTGCACCTGTCCGACCCCGACGTGCCGGCGCTTTCCGTCTACGAGGTTTCCTACCGCGGAGACGGCGACTATGTGATACTTGTCAACAACACCTCGCAGACCGTCTCAACCCTTGGCTGTATGCTGTCCGACGACCCGGCCGAGCCTGAAAAATACATGATGCCGGTGATGTATATAGAGCCCGGCGATGCGGTGAAAATCCACTGCGGCAATCGCACATCGGTTCAGCTTTTGCACAGCATGGCGACCGATTTTGCGCTGCGGGACGGCGAAACACTTGTCCTGTCGAGAAAAGACCCGAAAACACGCGAAATAAAAACCCTCGACAGCATCCGGCTGCCGAGGATAAACTATGGCAATGTGTACCGCCGCAATCTCGTTTCGGGCGTGTTCTTTGAAGTCTTGCCCGAAACCGAGGGGACGGGCGGACTTGAGACAAACCGGCTCAGCCGGCTCCCGCGTCCTCTCACTGCGCAGCAGCGATAAAGTCAAATTCGTCCCGCCCGGGTGGATGTATCGGCCTTATCGCTAAAAAACGAGCTGCTGAAAATGTTTGTCTATCCTGCTCGGGTGGGGGTGTTGGCGAGAAGACCGATGCCAACACGAAAGCCGTGCGATTCGTCCCGTTCGGGCTGGGACACATTAGCGGTATGACCGATGTCAACACGAAAGCCGCGCGATTCGTCCCGCTTGAGCAGTAGTATCGGTCAAAATCGCTTACCTGCGAAGCGGCTTTAGGGCAATGGACGCTATGGAGCAGCAGTCCGGTCAAGTTTCGTCCGGCTGTGGCCGGATGAGCCGGTCAAGCTCGTCTCTATCCGGCATGGCAATCCAGCCGAGCTCGACCGTCTTTGTCGCGACATTTTCGCGGAACGCCCGGTCGTGCTCGACAAACAGCAGCGTGGGCCGGTACTCCGTAATAAGCTCCTCTATCATGATACGCGACATAAGGTCGATAAAATTCAGCGGCTCGTCCCAAACGTAAAGGTGTGCGGACTCGCAAAGCGATCTTGCGAGCGCCACCTTTTTCT
The DNA here is from genome assembly GCA_002385415.1 of Clostridiales bacterium UBA3953. GTDB lineage: Bacteria > Bacillota > Clostridia > Oscillospirales > CAG-272 > DTU078. The sequence continues at coordinate 1,079 of DGDL01000059.1, read as the reverse complement.
TTTGTCCGGAGCTGTAGGTCGAAATGTCGCGCAAAAACGCCTCGCGCGGGAAATCGAGCTTGCGCAGGATAGTGCGCAGCATCGTGCGGTTGGCGCCGTACCGGTCGGCGTAATCGTCAAGGCTGCCGGAAAGTGACGAGGCATCCTGGGGCACATAGGAGACTTTAAGCCCGGACGCTGTGAAAACCTCACCGGTGTGCGGGATTTTTTCGCCCAAAACCAGCTTTATAATACTTGATTTGCCGGTGCCGTTCGAGCCACGCAGCGCGACCCGGTCGCCGCGCGACAAAACGAAGCTCACCGGCGGGCAGACCGCGCCGGCGCCGTAATCGATTTTGACGTTCCGCAGCTCGACAAGGCGCGCGGAGTGGTAGCGCAGCGGAGAAAGCTCGAGCTTTTCCGGCTCCTCAAGGTCGCGTAGCAGCGAGGACTTTTGCTCTATGGCCTCCGCCTGCCTGCGTTCGAGGTTTTTGCGGCGCTGCTGCAGCTTGCGCGACTTTTCGCCCGCGTACGCGCGCCAGCCGCCGGATTTTTTCTCGCGCAGCTTAGGGTCGTGGCCTTTTTTCGAGGCTTCTGCTTTGTCGGCCCACTTTTTGGTGCGGCTCGCAGCGTCTTTAAGCCGGCTTATCTCGCGCTCGAGCTTTTCATTTTGCATAAGCTCGAACTCGTCGCGCAGCTTTTTGTTATGGTACCACTGCGAGAAGTTGCCCGCCTGCACCTCGACGCTGTTTTTATTTATCGCGAGTATATGGTCGACACATGCGTCAAGAAACGCGCGGTCGTGCGAGACGAGTATAAACCCGCGCTTGGTGCGGAGGTACGCGGCGACGGCGTCCCGCGCCGGTTCGTCGAGATGGTTTGTCGGCTCGTCGATAAGCGGGAACGCGCCCTCGCGTGAGAATAGCGCGGCAAGCAAGGCTTTCGTCTGCTCGCCCGGCGAAAGAGTGCAAAACGGCCGCCCCATCGCCTCCTCGCGCACGCCGAGCAGCATTAGCTCGCGCACCAGCTCCCAGCCTTTCGCGCCGCCCACGTCGCGCAACGCCTCTATCGTGGGCCAGTGTAGATATCGGGGGTGGCCG
>DGDL01000088.1:3116-49027 GCA_002385415.1 Clostridiales bacterium UBA3953 | reverse complement strand
AGATGTGTATAAGAGACAGGTATAATGCACAGCACCCGCTTCGGTATCCGGGTATGCGCCGACAAAAAATCAGCCAGCGGCTGCGCCGCGGCGGCAATTCCCCATGCGGCGATAAACGGCAGCGCAGGCGCAAGCAGCCAGCGCAGCGCCACATATCCAAGCGCCGCCCCAATCACAATATAAACCGCCAGCACTATTACGCGCATGTAGCCGCGCGCGGGCAAATATTCATTCGTCATAGAAAAACGTCCAAAAATACACTCTCTTTCGCCCGGACAAATCTTCCGACCAATTTATTATATAACGGTAACAGCATAAAAATTCACTTGCGTGCCTTGACTTGCGGTAAAATGTGAGGTAGAATACAATATAATGAAATACCGGCCGCAATTTTGCCGGCATGCGTTATGATTGCGGAGGCCTAATACCATGGATAAACATGTCAAGCTCGGCTGCTGTATCCCCGGCGGCAGCTTCATGCCGCAGGGCGTCGCCTCGACGGGCAGCGCGCCGCTGGACAACATTGTCGCCGGCTGCAGGCTCGTTGCCGAATCGGGGTTCGATTATGCAGAGGTCACGGTCGGCGCCGCTATGGCGCTCTCCGACCAGGAGGCCGAGCGCGCAGCAACGGAAAATCTGGGAATCGAGTGTTTCAACAGCTTCATCCCCGGCAAATATAAAATACTCGGCAGCCCCGAGGACTATGCGGCAGCACTCGAGTTTGTTCGCGCGGCGTCAAAACGGGCAAAGCAGCTCGGCGGCAGACTGATTGTGCTCGGCAGTGGCTCGGCAAGGGCACTGCCAGAGGGCATGAGCACCGAAGATGCCAAAGCGCTGTTTGCGCGCTTTTGCGCCGAGGCCGCGGAGATAATGCGCGGGTATGGCCTTGTGCTTGCGCTCGAGCCGCTCTGCGCCGCGGAATGCAACTTCATAAACACGCTGGCAGAAGGCGCCGAGATTGTCCGGCGCGTCAGTGCCCCCAATTTCGGGCTGCTGGCCGACGCATACCACATGTACCGCGCGGGCGAGCCGTCCGAAGAGGTGAAAAAATACGCAGACATGCTCTGCCACATCCATGTTGCCGAACCGCCCGAGCGGGTATTTCCCGGGAAAAACGGCGGCGACTACCTGCGCGGGCTTGCACACGCGCTGCTCGACGCGGGTTATCGCGGCGGTGTTACAGCCGAATGCTCGTTCGGTGCCGACATTGGCGCGGAATTTTGCGCCGCGCGCGAATTTATGGCAGAGATATTCGGACAGTAACCGAATACAGAGCCGAAATAACGGCAAACGGGGGAAAACTCGTTTCGCCGAAGATATAAAGTGAGGGAACCACGCATTCCTTCGCGTCACGCCATATTCGGCATTTTGCCGGATCCGTATCACGCTCTAAATAACAGAAAGGAGAAGCGCCGACGGACGACGCAGCCTGCGCGTCCGGCAGGTGCAGGGTGCCATTATGTTCAACATAACAGAGAAAGACGGATACCTTGAAATCAACCGTCGTGGCTCACTTTTCGCGCGCTATGTCTACACGGGATTCCTAAAGCCCTTTCTTGGACCGGTGCTGACAGCCGACGGGCATTCATTCACCCGCGCCGACGACCATAATCCCGAGCATCCTCACCAGCGCTCGGTTTTTGTCGGCCACGGCGAGGTAATCCTCGAAGGCCATCTGCCTATCGACTGCTGGAACGAGCCGAAAGACAGCGGAATTATCGAGCATGTGCGCATAGAGGCACTCGAGCGCGAGCGCTTTGTCGCACAAAATCTTTGGAAGTCACGCGACGGCACGCCGTACCTCGACGAGCGGCGCGAATTTTGCTTTGCCGATCTCTGCGGCGCTGTCGAGATAAAACATAAAATCATCTTTACCGCATCGTACGGCAAGATAACGCTCGGTCCAACCAAGGAGGCGGGCCCGCTGGCTATCCGCGTTGCGGACGAGCTGCGCGGCGATCGCGGCGGCAGGATAGAGAATGCCGAGGGTCTTGTCGGTGAGCGCGAGTGCTGGGGCAAGGTGTCGCCGTGGTGCAAATACTCGGGCACGCTGGGCGGCAGGCAGGTCTCGATTAAGATAATCGACGACCCCTCAAATATCGACTACCCGACCGCATGGCATGTGCGCGATTACGGGCTTTTTGCCGTCAACAACTTCCACTTCAAAGGCGAGCGTGTAATCGAGGCGGGACAGTCGCTGTCGTGGAACTTTAAAATAATTTTTTCAGACATTGGATAATAATGAACAAAAGCTACTATAACGCATCAAACCGAGCGGGGATAAGGCATCCCGTCCAATACAATGCAAATATGAGACGTCGGGTGCAAAAGCCCGCGCTGCGCAGAGCGCAGACCACGCGACGGCGCACGCATGTATCGGTATATATCGCCAGATACATACTTCTTCTGGTGATATATCTTGCGCTACTCGGCGTATCGGCGCTTGGCATAACAATGCTGCTGCGCGTCAATGTCGGGGGCGAGCCCTTTGGGCTGACCGAGGCGGCGCGCATGGCATCGCCGGCAGTCCCGGCGCCCGTGATGGGGGCGGTGGACGAAGAGGAGTATGTTCAGGCGGCTATCAGCGGTGTGACGTTTAAGCTCGATTTGTCCGAGCTGGAGGAGTACATGAACCCCTCCGACCGCGACGCATATATAAAGCTGATAAACCAAACTTATAAGCTTGACAAAGACTACAAACCCGATGACCTGGTCAGCGCGCCTTTTGTGCGCAGCGGCGTGCAGTCACCATACCTGCGGCTGTATGCGGCAAAAGCGCTTGAAGCCATGCTCAGCGAGGCCTATGCAAACGGCTGCTCCACCGGGCTTACCGTCACCAGCTGCTATCGCTCGTACGATTACCAGCAGTTTCTCTATGACTACCGGGTAAGCGTCTATGCGTACCTTGGCGAGGAGGAGGCGAAAAAGAAAGCAGCCACAATAGTGGCAATCCCCGGCCAAAGCGAGCACCAGTCGGGACTTGCGGTCGACATCCACACTCTGTCCTCGGCTGACGAGGTGTTCGAAAACACATTTGAGTTTCAGTGGCTGAAGGAAAACGCGTGGAAGTTCGGTTTTATATTGCGCTATCCAAAAGACAAAACACACATCACAGGCATAATATACGAGCCGTGGCACTACCGCTATGTCGGTCGCTACCACGCATTTAAAATATACGAGTCGGGGCTGACGCTTGAGGAATACTGCGAGCAGACCGGACTGGGTTTAGAGTAATATTGAGAGGCGGGAATATTCCGGCGAGTCTGTGTGACCTTGCATCGGTATGCCCGCCTTTTTGCCACCGTCGAGACGCGAAAATTGCATAATGCGGCCACCGGAGTCGCATCGCAATATCCGACCGTGCCAAACCGGAGCTTCGGCTCCCTGCGCCGACCAGCACCGCCGAACCGAAAAGCTTAGCCTGGATGGATTTTGCAGTATTGCACAGAAAATTTTCCTTCGGTTAAAGGGCTTTATAGCTATTTTCTTAAAAAATTACAGTCCCCGAAAAGCATTGTTCACAAATTTGTGTTATAATCTTGTGCTATAATCAGATTTTTAAAGCATTTTTAAATCTATTTTCAAGGCGGTGATTATATAAATGCCCGGCTACAGATATTGCGATATAACGCCGGAGATTATGGAACTTGCAAGCAAGCTTGCTTGCAGTAGCATAATTGACCCCCAGCTATACGTCAAATATGACGTCAAACGAGGACTGCGTGATTTGAGCGGAAAAGGCGTTATTGCCGGTCTGACCGAGGTATCGGACATCATCGCGTACAAAAAAGACGAGCAGGGAGTGGAGCATCCCTGCGACGGTGTGCTTATATACCGCGGATACGACATCCGCGACCTTGTTGCCGGGTTTATTTCCGAGAACCGCTATGGGTTTGAGGAGATTGTATATCTGCTTCTGTTCTCGCGGCTCCCGACCAAAAACGAGCTTGCCGACTTTTCGGCGCTGATTTCGGGATACCGCACTCTGCCGACCAATTTTGTGCGCGACATAATACTCAAAGCGCCCAGCCGCGACATGATGAACACGCTGGCGCGTGGAGTGCTCACGCTTTACGCTTATGACGAGAACGCCGACGACATATCGCTGCCAAACGTGCTGCGTCAGTGCATACAGCTTATATCCACCATGCCGCTGATAAGCGTGTATGCCTATCAGGCATTCTCTCATTATATAGACGGACAAAGCCTTTTCATACACTCACCCGACCCGAAACTTTCGACTGCCGAGAATATCCTGCATCTGCTTCGTCCTGACAGCAAATATTCGCCGCTCGAGGCAAAGATACTCGACCTTGCGCTCGTGCTGCATGCCGAGCACGGCGGCGGTAACAACTCAACATTCACGACCCATGTCGTCACTTCGTCGGGTACGGATACATACTCGACGTTTGCCGCCTCGCTCGCATCGCTTAAGGGGCCGAAGCACGGCGGCGCAAACATCAAGGTTGTGCGCATGTTCGAGGACATGAAACGCGAGCTTGACGGCGACACCTCGGACGAAAAGATAGCCGATTATCTTATCAGGCTTCTCAACAAACAGGCGTTCGACCGCTCGGGGCTTATATACGGCATGGGCCACGCAGTGTACTCGCTGTCCGACCCGCGTGCCGATATATTGAAGTCGTTTGTCTGCCAGCTGGCCGAAGAAAAAGGCCTCATGGACGATTACAAGCTATACTCGAAAGTCGCGGAGCTTGCGCCGAAGATAATTGCCGAAAAACGCAAGATATACAAGGGCGTTGCGGCAAACATCGATTTTTACAGCGGGTTTGTTTACAGCATGCTGGGGCTGCCCACCGAGCTTTATACGCCGATATTCGCGATTGCGCGTATCGCGGGATGGAGCGCCCACCGGCTCGAGGAGCTTATGAGCGGCGGCAAGATAATCCGCCCGTCGTATAAGTTCGTGGGCGATATGAGCAGAAAATATTTACCAATAGACGAGCGGGGATAAGCGGCCGGCAAAGGGACAATGTCCCCGGCTCGCAAATACTTTTCATATAAGCGGAAGGGAGCCGAAAATGGCCGACGCTAAAAACAGAAAAGAAAAGCGGGTAATTGTGCAAAACCGCAAGGCCCGGCACGATTACTTTGTTGAGGAAACTTATGAAGCGGGCATAGAGCTGTTCGGAACGGAGGTCAAGTCCATCCGCAGGGGCAATGTCAACCTGCGTGACTCTTACTGCGTGATTCGGGGCGGCGAGATTTTCGCGCTCGGCATGCATATCAGCCCCTACGAGCAGGGAAACATATACAACCGCGACCCGCTCCGCGAGAAAAAGCTGCTGATGCATAAAAGGGAGATTCGCAAACTGCAGGAGGCAACGTCCAGACAGGGCTATACACTCGTGCCGCTGTCGCTGTACTTTTCCGGCCCGCGCGTTAAAGTGGAACTGGGGCTGTGTAAAGGTAAGAGGCTCTATGACAAGCGCGAGGCAGAGGCGGAACGCCAAATCCAGCGTGATATAGAGCGGGGCGATTATTAGACTTTAACAGGAAGTTTTTTAAAAGCTCCGACGCCAAAAGCTTTTGTACCGGTTTTTCTTGTTGGTTTGCACGCTAAATTATAACTTATGCCTTTTCTCTATGCTATTTTCTTGTGTATGGCAAAAGCGAGAGATAACTATTGGCATCAACCGAGCCAAAAACAGCATATAAACAGCGCCCCGCGCAAAATCGCAAGTTTTCATAAATTATGGACAGACATATTAAAGAATGAGGTAAATAAAGCACCGACGGCGATTGGACAGCGAAAAAAGTGCAAATATTATTGAAATGGAGAGGTGCATATCAATGGAATTCACCGATCTTCTTGCACACCGCGCCTGTGTTCGCTCGTATAAGGAAGCTCCTGTCACGCCGGAGCAGATCAAAGCGATTCTCGCGGCAGGCATCCGAGCGCCAAACGCATGCAACTACCAGTCGTGGCATTTTTACGCCGTCACCGACCGCGAGAAAATACGGAGCGCGCACCGCAATGTCGCGTATATTCCGTGGGCAAACGAAGTGCCGCTGATAATAGTCGTTTGCGTCCGCGAGGAGATAGTCGCGCGGCTTTGCGAGCGGTTCGGTGCCGAGCGGGGCAGGGCGTTTGCCGAGCACGACGCCGCGGGCGCCATAAACCACATGCTGCTGCGCGCAGCCGACCTCGGACTCGGCGGCTGCTGGATTGGGCCGATGGACATCGAAAAGTGCAAAAAGCACTTTGACATAGCAGACGGCCACACGCCGACCGCTATACTGACTATTGGCACGCCTGCATCCGAGCCGAGCCTGCGCGACCGCAGGCCGCTTTCCGAGGCGGTTACGTTTGTCGGCGAGTCCGTCGACCTCGGTTGAAGCTGGCAGTGCGGTAAATTACATCCGCGCAGCCCGTTCCCCGTCCCGCAACAATCGGGACAGCGGGCATGACGTGCCCGAGTAAATCAAAATTAAGCACGCCCGTCCACACTCTCCGCCGCAAACGGGACAGCGCAAAGTATAATACATCGCTGCGCATGGGTTGTTTGCGCAATTGACCGAGAAAAAATTTGCGTCTTGACCAAAAAATCCCGTCATGATATAATGACAGTCAGCCTTTACGGGAGGTATGCAAAATGTGGTACGATTCCGCGATTGCGGGCTTGCCCGATCTGCTTGGCGGGGCAAAAACCCCCTCCGAATGGGAAGGCAGGCGCGCCGAGCTTTTTGAAATCCTTTGCCGCGGCGAGTACGGCTACCCCGCGAAGCTCGGGCTTCTTGGGAGCCGTATAAACTCCTGCGGAAGCAAGACGGCGAATGTCACGCTTGAGATCGGGGCGGAGCATGGCTCCCATCCGGTCGAGCTGACTATGGCGTGGCCCGGCGGCGATAGCGTAGAGCTGACATTCGTCTACATAGCTTTCGAGCCTCCGGGCGAGGAGCTTATAAAGCTTGTGACCGACAGCGGCTTTGCGCTTTGCACGTTTATATACAAAAACGTCACAAGCGACGACGGCGACATGTCAAACGGGCTTTCGGGCAAAGTGTACGGCGAGGGCATAAAAACTCCCGCCGACCGTCCCGAGTTTGGCTGCGGAAAAATAATGATGTGGGCGCAGACCGCCTGCCTTGTCGCCGACTGGCTGGCGGGCCAGCAGTTTGTCGACCCGGGGCGTATCGCCGTAATAGGGCACTCAAGGCTTGGCAAAACCGCGCTCGTCGCCGGCGCGATGAGCGGGCGGTTTGCGTTTGTAATCTCTAATAACAGCGGCTGCTCGGGCGACGCGATAACGCGCGGCAAGCGCGGCGAGCGAGTCGCCGACATCACGCAGCGGTTCCCGTACTGGTTCTGCAACGCCTACGCGCAATACGCGGGCAGAGAGGAAGATATGCCGTTCGACCAGCATTACCTTATGGCGCTTTCGGCTCCGCGCAGGTTGCTGGTCGGCGCGGCTGAGGAGGATTTATGGGCTGACCCACGCGCCTCGTACCTATGCTGCGTCGCGGCTTCGCCGGCGTGGAAGCTTTATGGCGGCACCGGCGTCGAGCTGCTCGACCGCGAGCCTGTTGCCGGGGACGTGCTGCACGGCGGTGAGATAGGCTATCATCTGCGTCCGGGCGAGCATAAGCTCAAGCTTGAGGACTGGAAGCAGTACATAAGCTATATCAAGCGGCAAGCATAGCCGCATCGGAGGTATAAAGTGGCCGTAGGTGAGCCGAATATAGCTGGCGGGCGCGTCGACCTGCACGTTCACTCGATTTATTCCGACGGCACGCAGACGCCGGCGGAGATATTAGCGCTGGCGGAGGAGCGCGGAGTCGCGTTGCTCGCTATTGCCGACCATGATCTTCTGACCGGCTCGGAGGAGCTTGCGAGGCTCTCGGCAGCCAGTCCGGTTAAATGCATCCCGGCTGTCGAGCTGACCGCGTGCGAAGGCGGCACATGCTTGCATGTGCTCGCCTACGGCTATCGTTTTGGCGATTCGGAGTTTGCGGCTTTTGTCGCCGACGGCAGGCGCAGGCTCGATGAGATGAGCGATCGGCTCATCGAGGTCATGGAGCGCGCCGGCGAGCGTGTTTCGGTCGCCGAGTACGGCGCATTTGAGCACGACCACAGACTCGGTGGCTGGAAGGCGCTGCATTATTTGGTCGAAAAGGGCATAACAAGCACTCCGCTTGACGGCGCGCGCCTATATCCTATGTACGGCGTCGGATATGACACGGCGGGATTTCCGACCGTTGCCGAAACATGCAGGGCAATCCACCGCGCAGGCGGGATAGCTGTACTCGCGCATCCGGGCGTCACGTTCGGCACGCTTGACGGGCCGGTGTTCGAGGCAAAGCTGCGCGCTCTTGTGGAGCAGGGGATAGACGGCATCGAGTGCTACTATCCGCGGCACGACGAGGCGACTGTCGCGAGGTACCTTGCACTGTGCGACGAGCTTGGGCTGTATGTAACCTGCGGCTCGGACAGCCACGGCAGCTTCACGGGTGCCGCGCTCGGCTGCCTTCCGGTCACAGCCGGCGATATTCATTTGCCGCAATGTTATAATTGACAACACCGCACACCTGTGATATAATAATACTGCAATAAAAACATGGGGGCGTAATGGTTTCGACGGGGATTCTGAAGATTTGTAAGCGGGTAGAGCTGAAGTAACTCTATAAACTGCTTCGAAAAAAATAAACGACAACTATAACACTGAACTCGTAGCGGCTTAAGTTCCGCTACCGTCCACGCCGAGAGGGCCACGGCTCGGCGCAGGGCGTGATGTAGTGGCGAACGTGAACCGCCAGTTAGCGTTTATAACGGTCACGGAAAAAAACGCTGCCCTGTACCGGGTTTGTCCGTTCACCTGGCACGGGGGAGAAAATTGAACGGACTACACCCGTAGAAAGCAATTCGGATGAGTTTTCGGACAGGGGTTCGATTCCCCTCGCCTCCACCAGTGAAATCCAAAAACTGCTGATTTCGGTTAAGGCAAGGTCTAAACCTTGCATTTTTCTTTTTTTACAAACAGTATAAATTGCCGCCTCTCATACTCCATGTTTCACTTGATATTTCAGCACGTCAATGTTGAGGTAATCTCGCGACATGACCCTGCCGGCAAAGTAACGCCGCTCACCTTAAAGTGGCCGGACGGGCGGGTGTTTGAAGTGGATCGTTGCCCGTTCGAGTTATCTTCACTATTGAACACAACCGCAATAAAAGTGCCAAATATTTCGACCATTCTGCGCCTGCTCCGGTTTCGGAGCGGGCGTTTTTTTATCATGCAAAATAAAAAGTGCCTGCATCTTCAAACTGCAGGCACTTTCGCCGGTTTAAATATCTGTCTTTGTATGTAGCAGTCCTAACAGATTCAGTTTTTCAGCCGCCACCGCGTTTGCAGAATCGAGCATTTTTCGTCTCCGGCATATTTCTGATAGTACACAGTTAAAAGCGAGCCGTCGGAAAGCTCAACTGTTGAAGGATAGCCCAAATCGGTGTCCGGTGCGTCGTCGAACAGCACATATTCGTCCTGCCATGTTTCTCCATAGTCATAGCTGACGGCTGCGCGTTCGCCAAACGGCTTTGTACGCCTGCCGAATGTGCAAACCAGCGCGCCCGACGAGTGGAGCATCAAATGGGGCGGCGAACCGCATATACCGGTCGGTTTTGGGATGCTCCATGTTTTCCCGCCGTCGGTTGAGCGGCATGTGTAAATTGTAAAACCGAAATCGACATTGCTGCCCTGTGCTCGAATCGCGCCGAGCAGTGTACCGTCCGGCAAACTTATGACATGCGGCTCGTGAAAATTGTCCGGCGTTGTATTTTCGGGCAGCTTTATTTTTGCCAGCCGCTGCCACGTCTGCCCGTCGTCGGTGCTCTCGTAAGCCAAAATAGCGTGCCTGTCCTCCGTACTTGAGAACCACTCCTTGCCGAGATATAAAAGTCTGCCATCGGGCAGCACATTTGGACCATGCGGCGCCGTTACCGGCACTTTTATCGGTTCTCCCCATGTGATTCCGCCGTCTTTTGACAGCCGTACATACGAGCCTCCTTGTTTGTCTTCTTCGCTTAAAGTGTCATAAGCGGCCATTATGCCTAATGTCACCAGAGCCTCCCGCCTTGATGCGGAGGATTTTATGGAGCTATAGTAGTTTTCCAAATACACCTTTGCGGGATGGCAAAACCAAGTGAGCAGCAGCTTGCCGTCGCCGAGCGACACAATGCCCGCGTCCCGGTCATCAAGGTATGTGTCGTTTACAACGACAGGCGGAGTCCATGTCCTGCCCTCGTCAAAACTGACATACATCACGGTTTTCCCAAACGGGCAGACATGCTGAAAGCGAAATCCCGAGCATCCAACATATAAGGTGCCCCGCTCGTCGCGGCAAACCGTCGGCCAGCCCTGATAGCCGAAAAAAGTGCCCTGCAGCCTGCTGACAATGCCATGCTCAACATCAGGATATAATGTCATTTTAATTTAACCCCCCAATCATCGGTTCCAAGCCACAAGTATTATATCTTCATTTGAATCGAAAGGCAACATTAATATGGAAAAAATCCGCAAAGTTTCTGCTTTTTTGAATGGTCCCCATCCCGCATGTGCCGCTCCCGCTCTACCGAATTGCATTTGCCCGGCTTGGATTATTTGCCCGCATGATTGCGTTTATTTGCCAGAGGGAATCATATTTCGGTGCCGACGTATTGTATTTTTGTGGTGATGCTATATAATTATAGGTAAGCATGTGCAAATTTTGCCTGATCGGAGACGAGAACATGACATGCCAGAAATACATGGACAGAATCGAAAAATTGAGGCGGCGTGCTGTTGACCCGGTAATATCGTTTAGCAGAATGTATCTCGATTTTTTCAGAAGATATGCCCAAAACGAAAATCTGGGCGATATGCAGCTTCGATATGCCGATGCATTTGCCTATTCAATGTCGAAAGTTGACCCTATAATTGACGACGATGAACTGATTGTCGGAAAATCGAGTGACGTATTGACCGAGTCCGAGCATGAAGAATGGCGGCATCTGGAAGAAACCGTCGCAAGGAAAGCGGTCGCACACGCGGGTCAGGACTCGCACATGGCAATTGATTATGAAAAAGTCCTGTCGCTCGGCATAAACGGGATAATCGCGGAAATTAAGGAGCATAAAAAGACCGCCACACATGAGCAGACCATATTTTATGACGCGTGTTTGATTTGCCTGGACGCGGTGAAAGCATTTGCCCAAAAGTACTCGGAACACGCAAAAATGCTCGCGGAATCCTGTGCCGACCGCGAGCGCAAACATGAGCTTTTGCAAATATCGGAAATCTGCACAAACGTGCCGGCCAACCCCGCCCGCAGCTTTTATGAGGCGGTGCAGAGCGTTCACTTTATAACGTTTTGCCTGACTTTTGCGCCTTTTCGCTATTTTGCGGCCCAGCAGTTCCAGCTTGGCCGTCCCGACCGCTATCTGTATCCGTACTATAAAAATGACATAGAAAACGGAAAGCTGACACCCGAGCAAGCACAGCTTTTGATGGACTGTCTCGGTATACAGATAAACCATCGCGTGCCGCGCGGACTGTCCTCCGGCTATATGGTCGGCGGGAGGGACAGATGCGGTAATATAGTGGCAAACGAGCTTACCAAAATTTGCATGCAGGTTGTCGACGATATACGGCTCGTGTATCCGGCGGTCGGACTGTGCGTATCGTCCGACACGCCCGATGAATACCTGGAGCTGGCATGCAAAATCTTATCGCGCGGCCGCTCGCACCCAGCCTTGTTTAACGACGACGTTATTACACAGGGGCTGCGCGAGTACGGTGTTACAGAAAAAGAGTCACACGAGTATATACACAGCACATGCGTGGAAATCACGCCCGTCGGAGCCTCCAATGTATGGGTGGCAAGTCCCTACACAAACCTGCCGCAGCTACTGCTCGATATTCTCGACAGGGAATACGAGACATTTGACGAGCTGCTCGATACATATAAAGAAAAGCTGAACCAATCCATCAAAAACAACTTCGAGGCGCAGAACCGGATAAGGGCAGCGCGCAGCCGGCACTCCTGCAATCCGCTGCTCTCATGTTTCGTCAGGGACTGCATAGCGCGCGGCGTGGATATTGAGCGGGGCGGCGCAAGGTATAACTGGATAATGCCGAGCTTTGTCGGCATGCCGAATCTTGTCGACTCGCTTTATGTGATAAAAACTTTAATTTTCGAAAGAAAACAGTTGACATTCAAAAAGCTGAAAGAAATCCTTGACAGCAACTTTGAGGGATACGAGGCAGAGCGTCAGCAGATGCAAAGCCTGCCCAAATACGGAAATGATATGGACGCCGTCGACAGTCTTTTCACCGTAATAACCGAACATGTAGTACAGGAATGCCGCAAATACAGGCCGGTACTGCCGGGCGCAAGGCTTATCCCCAGCCTTTTCTGCTGGATAATGCACGAGCATTTCGGAAGCGGTACAGACGCGACGCCGGACGGGCGCTTAGCGGGCTTTCCTCTCGGAGACGGGGCGGGTCCGGCCCAGGGCAGGGAACAGCGAGGTCCGACCTGCTCCATCCTGTCCAGCACAAAATGGTCTCACAAAGAGCTTATCGGCGGCGTTGCCGTCAACATGAAGTTTTCAAAGAAAATAATGAGCGAGCAGTCCGCCGAAAAGATGGTGGGGCTTATCAAAACCTATCTGCAGAGAGGCGGCTTCGAAATGCAGATAAACGTCGTGGATGCCGACACGCTGCTGGCGGCACAGAAAAACCCCGAACAGTACCGCGACCTTTTGGTCAGAATCGGCGGCTACAGCGATTATTTTGTCAAGCTCTCGCCAAGTATGCAGGCGGAAATAATAGCAAGGACAATGCACCAGGTTTAAGAACCTCGCATCACCCGGTTGCCGCGCAATTTGTGCCAAATCCGCTTTTTGCACGGAAAAATACCCGCTTGATGAGCGCAAACTCGTCAAACGGGTGTTTTTTAGATGTTATTCGTTCGGCAGTCTTACGGTCGCGATTGCTTCCGGACCGAAATCCGCGACCTGTCCATTGTAATATACCTCAATATTGGGGTCATCGGGCTTGTTTTTGCTCCAGATACCGACCCCGTCCTTGCCGTCTTTGAGCAGCCACAGGTAGGTTCCGGGAGGCAGACCGTCGCCTTCAAACTCGACAATCAGAGTGTCGTTGTCTATGTAGTCAACAAACTCGGTGGTGTAGACAGGTTCGGCGGCGACGGTGGTCTCAAAGTCGGTGTCCCAGTTATAGACGGCAAATGTCATGGTTCCGATGTTGTCACTCCAGCTTGGGCAGTTCATTGAAATGTCAATCCAGTTTCCTTCGGCGGTGAACTTGGCTCCGACAGAGGAGCCGGGAGTGTCGGAAATGCTGCGAGGGTCATGGCCGCCGTCGTCCTTCTCCTCGTAAAAGTCGATATATTGAAACTTAATTTTGGGCTTCGGCGCTTCGGTCTCGGCTTCTGTGGTATCTTCGGCTTTTGCGGTAGCTTCGGCGGTCGTGTCCGTAGCGACAGTGGTCACGGCGTCGGTGCCGGTCTCGTCAGTTTTGGCCTCGTTTGAACAGGACACAATCGAAAACATTACAACCGCCAAGCATATAAGTGCGATTAAACCTTTTTTGCTCATGGTAAACCACCTCACAAAGACAATTATTGCAAAATATCTGCATTTGCACATACATTATAAACAAACCGCAAGTGAAGGTCAACCGTTGCCGAGTAATTTAAATAAAAATTAAAGTTTTTAATAAACGCCTTCTAATCAAGTCCCAACTTTTTCGCCCTCATCCACGCGCTCGGACTTTTGCCGGTCACTTTGCGGAACACGCGCGAAAAATAGTACGGGTCGTCAAACCCTGCGAGCGTGGCAATCTCCTTTATAGTAATCGAGCTTGCCAGCCCCGATTCCATCAGCTGCATGGCATGGCTTATCCGTTTCTCGGTCAGATACTCCAGCGGCGTGCGGCCGGTCTCGGCCTTGAAAAGCCGCCTGAAATGGTCGCGGGACAAGGGGATAGCCGCCAGCGCGTCGTCGAGCCTGAAATTATTGTTGGCAAGGTTAGAAATCACAGCGTCCTCAAATTGCTCGACATACGGATTCTTCCTTTTGCCGCTGCTCCAGGACAGAATATACTCGTGCAAAACGTCCAGCAGGCTGTCGACAAGCCTGCTCCGGTTGCCGGGTGCCATGTGGAACTCTTTGTAAAGCAGCATCAGCACCTTGTAAAAGTCGCTGCTCTCGTTATCCGAAAAAACCGATGGGGCGCCTTCATTTACCGGGCCGCCCATCACCTTCAGACAGAAATGCACGTTGCAGTATCCCTTGGCCGACCGCTCGCTGTGCGGGACACCGGGCGGCTGGCAAACGATTGTGCCCGGGCGAAAGGGTATTTTCTCGCTGCCGACCGTCAGCGTGCCGCTGCCGTGAGTATAGTACACAACCTCCCAACTGTCGTGGGCGTGAGTGCCGAAAACATATACGGGTCGGGGCAAAATGCCGATTGAAATAAGACCTCTCACAAGCCCCACCTCCGCCAAATGTCGGTTTTGTCCATCATTATATCACAGAAGTCCATTTAATTGCGTGCCCCTCCATATTATAATTTAAATAACTGCAAAATCAAGGTCCGGCTGTTGTCCGACCTCGAAAACAAAAAACACCGTCGCTTTGTGTCGCATGCGGACTGAGCGGCGGCTGCAAAAATTACAGGGGGTGCAAAAATTGGCGATAAAATTCAAGAAGAGAAAAATCGATGATGTCGGCTACGAGGCGGCATGGGTTTTTGACGTGAACCGCGACGGGCATCTCGACATTGTCTGCGGCGAGTACTGGTACGAGGGTCCCGATTTCACGAAAAAACATAAGATTTGCGACGTGCAGCCCGAGGGCGAGTACTACGACGACTTCTCCAACTTCGGAATGGACGTCAACGGCGACGGTTACATAGATATCATAACCGGCGGATGGTGGGGCGAGACTTTGCGCTGGCGCGAAAACCCGGGAGACTACGGTGAGTGGAAAGTGCACGACATCGCGTGGTGCGGTAACATCGAGACAATCAGATATTTTGACATCGATGGTTGCGGCGTGCCTGAAATATTCCCAAACACGCCGGGCCAGCCCCAGTGTTTCTTTAAGCTCGTCACCGACGAAAACGGCAGGGGCACAGGCAAATTTGAAAAATACGTTATTGGCGAGCAGCCGAGCGGTCACGGCATGGGATTTGGCGACATAAACGGAGACGGCAGGGTGGACATACTGCTTTCCGGCGGCTGGCTCGAACAGCCTGAAAACCTGTTTGAAGGCCCGTGGGTGTTCCATCCCGATTACGACATCGGCTGGAGTGCCAGCGTGCCTATATTGGCGCATGACGTCAACGGCAACGGTCTGGTCGACCTTATCGTCGGAAACGCACACGGCTACGGTCTTGCGTGGTTCGAGCATGTTGTGGACGCCGACGGCAAGCGTAGCTTTATAAGGCATGAGATCGACACCACGGTCGCGCAGTATCACGACATGGTGCTCGTCGACATTGACGGCGACGGCGAGATCGAGCTTTTGACCGGTAAACGCTACAGAGCACACTGCGGGAGCGACCCGGGCGACAACGACAACCCCGGAATTTACTATTTCAAGATAAACGGCGGAGCATTCGAGAAGCATGTAATAGATTACGGCCCGGTCGGAGAGGCGTCGGGCGTCGGCATTTATTTCTGGGTGGGAGACATAAACGGCGACGGCGTGCTTGACATTGTGGCTCCGGGTAAAGAGGGGCTTTTCCTGTTCGAGGGCGAAAAGGAGTAAGGAGGTAAAACAAATGTCAGGGAAGATAAGAGTTGGATTTGTCGGCGTGGGATTCATGGGTCAGGCCGCGCATCTGTCAAACTACGCAACGCTCGGGGAGCTGTGCGAGGTGGTCGCCGTTGCCGAGCCGAGGAAAAAGCTGGCGGAAGCTGTGGCAAAAAGATACGGCATACCCCAGATTTACGGCGATCACACCGAGCTGCTTGCCGAGTGCGAACTTGACGCTGTTGTAGCGTCGCAGCCTTATAGCAACCATATCAACATCGTACCCGACATACTGCGCGCGAAAAAACCGCTGTTTACCGAAAAGCCCATCGCGGTGTCGGTCGAGTCGGGCAAGCGGCTCGCGGCGCTCGCAAAAGAAAACGGCGTGCTTTATATGGTGGGCTATCACAAGCGCTCCGACCCGGCGATGGAGTATGCGAAAAAGCTGGTCGACGAGTGGAAAGCCTCGGGCGAATATGGCCGGATGAGATTTGTAAGGATCACTATGCCGCCGGGCGACTGGGTCGGCGGCGGAGGCAGTGCCGTTTTAGGCTCGGACGACCCATATCCGCCGCTGCAGCATGAAGGTATGCCGGACTATTTTGATGAAGAGACCGGACAGGAATATAATGCGTTTGTCAACTACTATATACATCAGGTTAACGCGATGCGTTTTTTCTTCGGCGAACCGTATAAAGTGACCTATGCGGACAAAAGCGGCGTGCTCTTGGTGGCGGAAAGCGAAAGCGGCGTGTGTGGAACGCTTGAGATGGCACCGTACAACACGACCCTCGATTGGCAGGAAAGCTATCTCGTCGCGTTCGAGCGCGGATACATAAAGGTTGACCTGCCGGCACCGCTTGCGTCGCAAGAGGCAGGTGTTGTGACGGTGATGCGGGACAATGGCAAAGAACCGCCAACGATTACACGGCCTGTTATGCCGAAAGTGCATGCGATGAAAAATCAGGCTGTCAATTTCATTGCCGCGGTCAAAGGCGAGCGGCCGGCGCCCTGCACTGCCGACGAGGCGGTGGAAGACCTGAAAATCGCGCGCGACTATATAAGCCTGAAACGTGGTCTCGAGTAAAATCGTATGAAAATGGGGGAGCTTTTTAGAAAAAGCTCCCCCACACTCCTGCCTTTTGGTGCAAGCAAAGAGCGGCACGCAAAAGCCTTCCCCCGCACCGCACACTCCGCCTTAATACCGCATTAAGCGGGCGCTTGGCAATATAATCGCCGATATAATGCTTTGCCGAAAAATACAGCAGATGTTCTGCCCACGCGGCTGTGCAAAACAAAAAATCCAAACCGGGGGCGCTGTTTCGCCCGGTTTGGATGGATGTTTTATGCTGTATGTTCATGAAGTATGCTATGTTAATTTACATAATACCCCACGCCGCGCTTGGTGAAAAGATACTCGGGCTTGGTCGGGTCAACCTCAAGCTTTTCGCGCAGACGGCGTATTGCAACGTCAACCGTGCGGATGTCGCCGTAATAGCCCTCGTAACCCCACACCTGCTCGAGCAGCTCCTCCCGTGTGAACACGCGGCCGGGATGTTTCGCCATGTGAACGAGCAGGTCATAGTCTTTTTTGGTCAGCGACACCTCGACGCCGTTGTTTGTAACATGGTATCTGCTCAAGTCGATAACAAGCCCGCGCAGTTTTATTATGTTTTCCTCGGGGTCGGGTTTTTGCACAAACTCATTCGATGCGCGGCGGATATTCGCCTTGATGCGTGCCATAAGCTCCTTGAGCTTAAACGGCTTTGTGACATAGTCGTCGGCACCGATTTCGAGACCCATGACCTTTTCAACTTCTTCCTCGCGCGCCGTCACTATAATGATGGGGGTGTTTATCTTCTCGCGAGCGCGACGGCAGACCTCGAAACCGTCCATTTTGGGCAGCATGAGGTCCAGCAAGATAAGATCATACTCGCCGGTCAGCGCAAGGCGCAGACCCTCGACTCCGTCGGCTGCTATGTCGTAATCGTATCCAGCCTGCATCATGTTATAGGCGAGCAGTTGCGCTATGTTGCGCTCATCCTCGACAATAAGTATCTTTTTCTTTTTATCTTTAAGCTTCTGCTCGGTTTGTCCCTGCATCAAATCCCTCCGCTTATAAGTCACTCCGCGCAGATTTCTTCAAATCGCTTGACCGAGTTCATATTGACACCGCGCGGCAGCTTCGACAGACGCTCGGCGTAAATATCGCACAGCTCCGGGTCGCCAAGCAGTTTTTTCAGACCGCGGAAAAGGCCCTCTTCGCCGATGTCGGTTATGTGGCCGAGGCGACCTCCGTCAAGCTGTTCTTCGGCCGAAAGATAGCGCGACACGAGTATGGGCTTATACATGATTTTTGCTTCCTCGACGGTGATTGGCTTGCCTTCATAACGCGAAGGAAGCACGAAAATGTCGCAGTCGCGCAGATACGGATACGGGTTGGTTTTGGTGCCAAGCAAAAACAGCTTGTCGGCAACCTCATGTGTCACCGCCTGTACCTTGAGGCGGTTTATCTCATCCTCGTCGCCGCCGCCCACGATATACCAGCGCAGCGGCAGCCCGTCGGCGGTCAGCCGCTTAAGCACGGGCGGGATGAAATCGACGCCCTTCTGCTCGCAAATCCGCGCAATTGTCAATATGCGCTTGCCTTTGAACCAAGTGTCGGGGAACGACTCTCCGCGCAGCGCAAGTTCCCAAATCAGATTCGGGTCAATGATGTTTTCGAGCACCTCGCAGCGGCTCGAGATTTGCGGCAGCCGGGCTTTGAGTGCATCGTCGACCGCTTTTGAAACGTTTATAATTTTGTCGCACTTCTCAAAATAGGGAAGATAGAGTTTGTCGTCGCGCGGCGGGTTCGAATAGTCAAAGTGCAGCCACGTTATTTTTTTGCGCGCCCGCACCTTGTCAACCATATAAAACATCGTTTTGTCGCCCCAAAACGCCGCGGCAACGTCGTACTCGCCCGGCACCGGCGGCATTTTTTTCATCAGGCGAACCCACAGTCGCATGGCTGTAAATGACCGTTTCTTTTTTGACAGCAAACTTTTCACCGCATAGGGGAAAATCTCAAAAAGTACAAACGGGTTGCGCCTGACATAGCAATTCCAGATAGCGCGCTTTGCCGTCGCGCCGGTCAGCGTGAACATCTCGCCGTATTCGGGCATCTCAATGACCTTTATCTCTTTCGGAATCTGGTCATAAAGCGGCCCGCCCGCCTCGGCGAGCAGCAGCGTAACGTCAAATCGGCTGTAGTCAAGGTTGCGCACCAGGCTTAAAAACGCCTTTTCAGTCCCCGCGCAGTTCATGGTGATGCCCAAAAACAGCAGTTTAATCTTTTTGCTCATGCGCGTGTACCCTCAATCGGCATCGGCGGCTCGACTGCAAGGTTCATTTTGAAGCTTGCCGATGCTTTGTTTCCGTCGAATTTAATCACTGCCGTTTCGGTGTACGCGTATTTGGTCAATATAAATTTGACGACCAGCGCACCGGTTTTGTTCCATGCCCACGAGGCGGCAAAATCCGGCGCGATCATAAACCTAAACGGCGGTTTGTATGTTCTCTCATCGAGTGTAAAGCCAAGATTGTTATGTATGTGCCTGCCATAGCCGGCCATAACCTCGTATGTCCTGCCGGCAACCTCGGTGGCAATGCAAAGCACATCCCCGTCAAATTTGAATCTTGCGGTAAAGGGTGTGCCGCGAAACTCGAAATTATACTGCGCGCCGTCTATATCGGCAGCTGCGGGCAGCCGGCACGAGCCCTCCGCCGGCGGCAGCGACAGCCCGGAGAGCACGACATCAAGTTCGGCTTGTCCCTCGTCCGATGGGGTGCCGCCTATACCGGGCAACAGCCTGTCCCACACCGAGTGCAAAATGCCCTGCATGTCATCGGTGCCGGCGGTTATCGCGAGCACCGCGTCCTGACGCGGCATAACAATGCAAAACTGGCCGAAAGCGCCGTCGCCGCGATAGATGCCCTCAGGTATGCAGCGCCAAAACTGCCAGCCATAGCCCATGCCCCAGTCGCTCGTTGGGTCGATGTCCACACTGTCATCGGCGAGCACAGGGTGGTCGAGAGTGGGATATTCGGCGTCGGCGCGATTTGAAATATGGCGGCGTGTTGCCTCGTCAATAAGCTCGGGCGCAAGTATGCGCTTGCCGGCAAATTCACCGCGGTTCAGATACAGCATCCCGAGCCGCGCGATGTCGTCGGTGGTGACGTTGAGCCCAAATCCGCCGTAGCAAATCCCGTCCGGCGTCATATCCGACCAAATATCCTCGCTCATGCCAAGCGGCTCGAAAAGTCGCGGGCGCAGAAAATCGACAAGGTTCTGCCCCGTTTTCGCCTGAAGCGCTGCCGACAGCATAAATGTCGCGCCGGTATTGTACGAAAACCGGCCGCCAGGCTCGCCCTGAATCTCGCTTTCAAGGAAAGCCGAGACGCAGTCATGTTCCGCAAAAATAAAATCGGCCGACGGCTCGTGACCGGTGCACATCGATAGAAGATGCCGCAGCGTCAGCCGGCGCATCTTCTCCGATATTTTGAGATTTGCGGCACGCTCGGGGAAAAACGAAACGACTGCGTCGTCGGGCGACAGTATACCCTCCTGGATGGCGAAAAGGATCGCCGTCGAGGTGAAACTCTTGCTCAACGAGTTGAGCATGTGCACGTCGCCGGCGCGATAGGGATGCCAGTATCCCTCTGCGGCAACTTTTCCTTGGCGAAGAAGCATAAAAGAGTGAAGCTCAAGCCCTTTTTCCTGCCAGTCGCGCAGCAAATCCAGAACGGCGTGCGGCGCT
This sequence comes from Clostridiales bacterium UBA3953, assembly GCA_002385415.1. Lineage (GTDB taxonomy): Bacteria > Bacillota > Clostridia > Oscillospirales > CAG-272 > DTU078. Next base: position 28,450 of record DGDL01000088.1, on the reverse strand, counting down.
ATGCCGACCTCTGCCGCCGGCACTCGCGGAAACTCGTATCTTTTTGTTGCCATAACAGCACCCGGCCCGCCATAAATAGCGTGGACACCTTTCCGAAAAATTTTTGTAAAGCCGCCGGTCACGAAAACCGGCTATATCAATCAGGCATTGCCCGAAAAATCGTATAAAATATAAAGCGCCGTCGTTCCGAAAATTGCGAAAGCGTGTCTTTCCGAAAAACAGGCAGATTTAGTCTGGCTGAAAAAGCGTCGGGAGACAGGTTCTCCCGACGCCCACCCAGCGGGCGACATGCTGCCGCCCGTCAATTTCGGAGTATTATCTTTATCTAAAACGGGTCTGTCCCACGACAGGGACTGTTTTTCACACTTATGTCAAACCGTATGTATGTGTGCGGCCGCGGAGTTTGCCGGCAAACTCCGCTTCAGGCCCGCTTGCAGGCGCAAATTTTATAAAACTTAAAAACATTATACCTTTCGCGCCGACAAAAGTCAACCCCGGCGGTCTTGCCGGGGCGATTTTATGCAGTAATTTTTCCGACTGCCAAAAGGGGTGTTTTGCCGGGCTGTTAGGATTTGCCCATGTGGCGCGCTATTATGCCCGCGACGCTCGGGATGGGCATGGTTTGCAAAATCACACGCCCCGGGCCGGTAATGCGCGTGTTGAACAGGCCCTCGCCGCCGAACAGCGCGTTCGTTATCCCGCTTATGGCCTGAATGTCCATCTGACAGGTGGCATCCATCGCGGCAAGATAGCCGGTGTCGACAATCAGCGACTCGCCGGCCGCCAGCTCATACTCGATTGCCGAGCCGTCTATCTCGATGAAAGCGATACCCTGGCCGGAGAGTTTTTGCATTATAAACCCTTCGCCGCCGAAAAAGCCGGCGGCAACCTTGCGCTGCAGGTACACCGAAAAAGTAACGCCCGGCTCGGCGGCGAGAAACGCTGATTTTTGGGCTATTATCTCGCGTCCGGGTCCGATTTCGAGCGCGCGTATCGAGCCGGGGAAGCTCGAGGCAAAAGCTATCATGCCCGGGCCGCCCTGTGCCGTATAGTGGTTTAAAAAGAGCGCCTCGCCCGAAAACATTCTGCCGAGCGCCTTGCCCAGCCCGCCGGAGGTGGTCTCCATCACCATATTGGGCGTCATCCAGCTCATCGAACCGCGCTCGGAAATAAGCGACTCGCCGGCCTCAAGCTCGCATACGACGACCGGAAGGTTATCGCCGAGAATCTGGTATTTCATCTTGCGCTACCGACCTTTCATCAATTAATATAATTGTTTTCCAAAGCAATTATAGCACAGCCCGGAGGCGTGCGCAATGACGGATACAATCAAAAGTAATAAAAATGTTGTTTGGCTTGACAGGCTACCGGCGTTAACGTATAATTAATTCAAACATTTATGCGATTTTCCGAAAAATGTCCAGTGGGGGAGCTTCATGGATACTGCAAAGCGCTATATAAACAGGCTTATCGAGCTGCTCGGCGAGCTGCGCGACGCCGAAAGCGAAAAAATCGCGCAGGTTGCAAAGCTCGTTGTCGACACGACCCTTAGCGGCGGCCGCTGTTTTGTGTTCGGCTGCACGCATGCGGGGATACTTGCGCAGGAGGCCTTTTACCGCACCGGCGGGCTTGCGATTATGAACCCGATTTTGCCGCCGGGGCTGACTTGCGACGTGCGGCCCATCACCGCGACCTCGGCGCTCGAGCGCGACGAGCGCTACGGCTCGATAGTTTTCAAACACTCGGGCATGAAAAGCGGTGATTTGCTGATAGTTTCGTCGGTGTCGGGCAGAAACGGCGTACCAGTACAGCTTGCGCTCGACGCGCGCGAGGCGGGCGTGTATACGGTGGCGATAACCAGCCTGACCTACTCGTCTGCAGAGACTTCACGCCACCCGTCGGGCAAGCGCCTGTTTGAGGTCTGCGACCTCGTTATCGACAATCACGGGTGCATAGGCGACGCCGAGCTTGAGATAGAGGGCTTTGCAGGTCGCGTCTCGCCCACCTCGACCGTGACCGGTGCGGCGATTATAAACGCGATTTGCGCGGAGGCTGCTGCCGAGTTTATCGCGCGCGGCATCGAGCCGCCGGTGTTTATGTCAGCAAACGTCGATGGCGGGGACGAGTATAACGCGCGGGTAATGGATATATGGAAGGATAAGATACTGTATCTTTAATATATTAATATAATATTATAGTTGCCAACTCCTTATTAGCTACAATCACCATCCCAAACCTGCAAAACTTTTTTCGAGTGTGTTTTACTCCGGGAAATTATAGCTGCGTTTACACCAATTATAAAAGTGATTGACCATAAATTTTTAAATGAAACAAAAAAGGAGCCCTCACCATGTCAAATCTCCTTCAATCCTACTACGGTGCAATCGACGCACTGCTGAAAAAAATCCGCGAAACCCAAGCCGACAACATTGAATCCGCGGCAAATCTCATCGCCGACACCGTCGCGGCCGGCGGCTGCGTATACGTTTACGACACCGGCCACATTATAAACTCGGAACTTATAAACCGCGCCGGCGGTCCGGTGTTCATCCGCAAATTCAACTACGGCCTGTCTGTTGAAAGCCATGCCCGCCCGCGCGACAGAAGCGGCATCAATACCTCACAGGAGGGTCTCGCCGGCTGGGCGCTGCGCTGCTCGTCGGTGCTGCCCGGCGACGTGTTTATAATCGGCTCGGTCTCCGGCAAATCGACAAACGTTGTCGACCTTGCGGTCGAGGCCAAAAAATTCGGCTGCAAAGTCATAACCGTCTCCTCGCACGAATACTCGTCACAGCTTGAGTCGCAGCACTCGTGCGGCAAGCGGCTGTTCGAGCTGGGCGACGTCAACCTTGACAACTGTGCTCCGTTCGGGGACGGGATGCTGGAGGTCGAGGGGCTTGAAGCCAAGCTCGCGCCCGCATCCGGCATTTCGGCGGCATGCATAATGTGGTCGGCAATAGTCCGCGCGACAGAGCTGCTCATCGCGCGCGGCAAGACGCCCTCCATACTGAAAAGCGTAAACTATCCGCCGAACGTCGAATTCAACAACAAGCTCTACAAGCGCTACGAGCAGCAGGGCCTGTAAAAACTCTGCGCGGCGCGGCCGGTCCAGCCGGCTGCCCGCATTTTACATAAATAACATCAAATAACCGGAAAAGGGAACAGTCAGACTATGAAGATTAACGAGAATTTCGCTAAAATGACACCAAGCTACCTTTTCGCGGAAATCTCAAACCGCGTGAAAAAATATAAGGAGGAGCATCCCGAGGCCGATGTCATTCGGCTCGGCATAGGCGACGTCACATTGCCGCTTGCGCCGGCTGTCGTCGAGGCCGCGAAACTCGCCGCCGACGAGATGGGGCGCGCCGAAACCTTCCGCGGTTACCCGCCTTATGAGGGCTGGGACTTCCTTATAGAGGCAATCCGCGGCTACTATGCCTCCTTCGGCGTGAAGCTGAACTACGGCGATATATTCGTTTCCGACGGCGCAAAAAGCGACGCGGGCGACCTGCCCGACCTCTTCTCAGCCGACAACACCGTGCTTGTGCCCGACCCCGTTTATCCCGTCTATGTCGACGCCAATATCATGGGCGGCAGGCGCATAATATACGCGCGAGGCAACAAGGACAACAATTTCCTGCCCACTCCGGGCGACATCGACGGAGGCGACCCCGACATCATTTACCTCTGCTCGCCGAACAACCCCACCGGCGCAACCATGACGCGCGAGGGACTTCGGGAGTGGGTCGATTATGCAAACCGAATAGGCGCGGTGATAATCTTCGACGCCGCTTACGAGGCATTTATTTCGGACCCGCATTTGCCGCGCAGCATTTTTGAGATAGAAGGCGCGCGCGAGTGCGCAATAGAGCTTGGCTCGCTGTCCAAAACCGCGGGCTTCACCGGTACGCGCTGCGGCTACACGATTATACCGGAGGAGCTTGAGCGCGACGGCGCAAAACTCAACAAACTCTGGATGCGACGCCAGTCGACAAAGTTCAACGGCGTTTCATATATCGTCCAGCGCGCGGCAGCGGCTGTTTTCACGCCCGAGGGGCTCGAGCAGTGCAGAAAGAACATCGCCTACTACCGCGAAAACGCCGCCATAATCGCCGGCACGCTCGACAGGCTTGGTATCTACTACACCGGCGGGGCGCACTCGCCGTATATATGGATGCGTTGCCCCGACGGCATGGGCTCGTGGGAGTTTTTCGACCTTCTGCTGCAAAAGGCAAATGTAGTCGGCACGCCCGGCGCGGGCTTCGGCAGCGAGGGAGAGGGCTACTTCAGACTCACCGCTTTCGGCTCGCGCGAGGACACGGCCGAGGCGTCGCGCCGCATTGAAAAGCTGCTGTCAAAATAGCCGTGCCGACATCGGACGCAAATCATGCAAATTTCAGCCGGGCGCAAGCCCGGCTATGGGAATTTAAAGACAAACAAAACACTACGGTGATTTTCGGGTTAATGTTATGTACCGCAGCCTGTATTTCAAGATAATTTTAATATTTGTGGTATTCATGATAACCGTCATGGCTGTGGTCGGTACGGTTCTGTTAAACAGCGTCTTTATATTTTATAACAGGGAGTTTGTGGCGCAGCTTGACGAGTATCTTTCGCCCGGCAGCCAGCTTCGCGAGGAGTTGACGGCCGAGCTTGCCAGCGACGATTTTGCCGAATCGCAGAAAAAGATACTCTCGGCATACGCCTCCCGCCTCGGTATCGACAAATACCGCAACTTCTATATCCTGGACGAGACCGGCGTCTGCCTTGCCGGCTCACAGGAAGTGCCGGACGGCGGCGTGCCCATTACCGGCAACATACTTGCCGCCATGACCGGCGCCGACGGCAAAGAGCAGATCGTCGGTGCGGAATTCACCGACTATGCGGTGCCGATTAAGGCGGACGGGCGCTCTGCAATAATATATATAAAAGACACGCAGGACGAAATGCGCGAGCTGTCGTGGCAGCTTTTTTCAATTATCATCCAGTCGGTCATGTTCGGACTGGTCATAGCCGTATTTCTGTCCTTTTTCCTTGCAAAAGCCATCACACAGCCTATCCAGCAGCTCACGCGCGGCGCACAGCTCATATCCGAAGGGCGCTTTTCCGAGCGCATCGAGGTCGAGTCGAAAGACGAGATAGGCATACTCACCGCCACGTTCAACCGCATGGGCTCGATACTCAAAAACACGCTTGCCGAGGTGGAGGGTGAGCGACGCAAACTCGAGACTATATTTGCCTATCTCAAAGACGGAGTTATAGCCTTTGCGGAGGACGGTTCGGTTATCCATATCAACCGCAGCGCCATCGAAATGTTCGGCGACAGCTACGATAAAGAGAAATTCAATTTCGAGTACATGCTCAGCCTGTTCAGTTTCGAGTTCACGCAGGCCTATGTCTCAAGCGACGAAGAAGGCCAAAGCTACATCTGGCGTGATGTGCAGCTTGGCTCAAGCCGCGCGCTCGACGTCAATATCGGCACATTGCGCTATCAGGACGAGGATGTCGAGCGTGACGGCCTGGTCGTGGTGCTGCATGACATCACCTCGCGCTATGAGCTCGACAAATCGCGCAGGGAGTTTGTGGCAAACGTGTCACACGAGCTGCGCACCCCGCTGACCTCCATTCAGTTCGCCGCAGAAACGCTGCTTGAGTATGAGGATATCCCGGAGGAAATGCAAAGGCAGTATCTGGGCGACATCGTGGGCAACTGCGACCGCATGCTGCGCATTGTCACCGACCTGCTCACGCTGTCAAGGCTGGATAACAAGCGCACGCACTGGAAGATTTCGACGTTCGACCTGACAGACGCGCTCGGGCATATTTGCCAGATGCTGCAGGTGCAGGCGCAGGAGAAAAACCAGACGATTACACTTTACAGCAAATCCAGTTCGATAGAGATAACCGCCGACAAAGAGCGGATAGAGCAGGTGGTTATCAACATTATCACAAACTCTATCAAATATACGCCAGAGGGCGGCAAAATAGACATTTTCGTCAGCAAAGAAGCCGCTCGGACCCCCGACGTCGAGGGCGAGTCGGCAAAAATCGTCATCCGCGACAACGGCATCGGCATACCGGAAGAGGATTTGCCGAGGCTTTTCGAACGCTTTTACCGCGTTGAAAAGTCGCGCACGTCCGAGACGGGTGGCACCGGACTCGGTCTGTCGATAGCAAAAGAAATCACAGAGGCGCATGGCGGTAAAATCAGCGTAAAGAGCCGCCAGGGCGTCGGCACCGCCGTAACGATTGTATTGCCGCTGAAAACAAAACTTGAAACTGTAGAAAGCGTATGATAGGCCATGACCGGTGATAAAGACAAACGAAAAAACGGAAGAAAACGCAAGGCACAGGTGGAACTTATAAAAACGGCGGCTATAATAGTGCTTTTTGTTTTGATGACGGTGCTTGCCTCAGCCGAGATCGTGCAAACCCAGCTTTTCAGCATCAGTCCGGCGGAAGACATCGATATAAAGTCGCTGCTTGTGCTTTACGACGACAGGCCGCAAAGCTCCATCGCCCCGTATATAATGCCCGAGTTTTTGGGATACAGCATCGGGGGCGTGACGCGCGGCCTTTTCGGCGGCGAAACCACAATGCGCGGGATTTACGGCGTGCTGCATGATTTTTTGGCCGAGCTTTTGACGGCCGGCGTGTGCAAAACCCTGCCCGATGCCGAAGGCGACAGGATTTGGGACAAGGCGCGCGAAGGAGATTTTGTGTACATCTGCTATTTTCATGAGCTTCCGGCGTCGGCTATTGCCTATTCGGTGTCGGAGGGCGAAACGGAGCTTGCCGAAGGCGATGTCCCCTATATCCGCGAGCTGTTTATCACGCCGCTGCAGCAGGGCGGGCGCTCGTGGGGGCTTGTCACGCGCTCGGAGAGCGGCAAGGTGAGCATCTACAGCCCAAAGCCGGACAGCGACGGGCTGTCTTTTGACGAATCGTCAGTTACGGCATATAATAACAGCAGGCAGCTGGTGGAATTTGATTTTATCGGCGATATTTCGCCGGATGCGGTCTCCGATGGCGAAAAAATCGACGAAAGCGGCGAAACTGAGAAAAGCACCGCCGGCGAAATGGACGGCGATGCTCATGCCGCGCAAGAATCGTCGCAGGGCGATGCTCAAAACGAGCCGGACGCGCCGGAAGTAGATCCGGTCAGTCCTATAGAGGCGCTGGCGCATAAATACGGGCTGCGTGATACAACAGTGCTTGCTTTCGGCGACTTTTCGCAGAAATATATAACCGTCGAAACCGGCCCGCAGCTAACGGAGCGCATACTCGACGGCATCGCGTCTACCGAGCTGCTCGGACTTTTTGATATAAACACCGAGCGAGTTGCACCCTACCGCAGCCAAGGCTATACAATATATCTCGGGGAGTCCGGGCGCGTGCGCTTTTCCGACGCGGGCGGCATCGATTACATGGCTGTATCGCCGGGCGGCACGGGCAAGGGCGGAGTCCCGGTTTCGTCTTTTCTCGGCTACGAAAACTACGGCGGCAGGTACACTTTCTATGAACTGCTCGGTGCCGCCGCGTCGCTGCTCGACAAAATTGAGAGCATAACGCCAGAGCTGCTCGGCGGCGACGCATATCCGGGGCTTGTCTCGGTTTCGGCAGGCGACGAAGGGCTGGAGCTTGCTTTCGGATACTTTTGCGACGGCTATCGCATTATAGGGCTTGGCCCCGCCATAACAATGACGTTTGCCGACGGTGCACTGACCAATCTTGCCATGACGCCGGCGCGCATCACCAAAGGCGGAGCATGCGTTTCGCTGCCGCAAAGCTGGGCAATAATCCACCTATATAGAGATATAGTTGCTGCAGAAGGCTCAAACGACCAGTTCGGCTCGCCGGGGGCAGTCGACGCAGGCCGCCCGTCCGCGCTGACGATTGCCTACAATGTCGAGGACGCTGCACGCCGGCCGGCTGAAACGGAGCCTGGCTCAGAAGGCGGGGAAGGTGATGATACTGCAGACGTCGACACACAGCCCGTCACAGGCGATGAAACCGAGGCGGGCGACACCAACGCCGCCTCTGCGGCTGAAACCGAACGGCGCGAGCCGACAGAGCTGCAGTTTTCACCCGATTGGGTGATACTAACCTCGTCCGGTGCAGCGGCTGTTGAGGCGAGGTACGGCAATATAGGATGAGGTCGGCATGAAGTGGGATAAGATAAAAAATTTTTTGATTGTACTGCTGCTGGTTGTTGACATCTTTTTGGGTGTGACGCTGCTTTTGCAGTACCGGAACATAAACTATGTTTCGAGCGGCAACCTGCAGCGTCTTTCACAGCTTGTTTCTGACAACGTCGAAATACCGCCGGGCATTTTGCCGGCAAAAAAACAGCAGGGTATCATCTACGGCGGCTCGTATCCCGACGACTACTTTGAAACCGTCGCACACCTGCTCTCGGGCGGCGCGGAGGCGTCGTCGTACGTCACCCCGAACGGCATGAGCATCGTCACCGGCAGCGGCAGCACCGACACCTATGAGTTTACCTATCCGTTCGGGTTCAAATATGTCTATAGGAGCAGCGACCCTTCCGGCATTTTTGAGATTGACCCGGGCTACATTTCGGAGCTGCCCGAGGTCGACTTTGTCCGCGCGCTTCAAATCAAAAACACAGTAAAAAAATTCCTGTACGCCGACGGCGCACTCAACGGACCCGACGTTCCGGTCGGGCTGCGAATCAGGCTCGAGTTCGGCGGCGTCCGTTATGACGCGCCGAGAGAGCTGTATATCACAACAGTCGCCCAATATGTCGGCGGCCAGCCCGTTTACGGCTGCGAGGCTGTGGTCGCCGTCAAAAACTCGAAAGTTGTATATGTCAGCGGCAACCTGATCCTTTGCAATCTTGACGAAAGCCGCAACAGGGAGCTGCGCGATCAGGTCAACCTGATGCTGCTTGAAAGCCACGACCTTGGTGGAAGCGGCGCGGTAGCCGAGACATTGCCTGTCGCCGACGGAGAAACGGAAAACGGCAAACCGCCGCAGCAAAAGACGGCCGCAGACCCCGAGCCTCCGCACAGAAACGAAATATCGCCCGCCGCGGACGAAAGGTATGTCCTGACCTCGGCGGAAAGCTGCCTTTGCATCACATGGTATGCAAACCGCGCCAAGTTCTACCTTTTGCCCGGCTGGAAATTTACATACAACGATTCTGTTGTACGGGTCAGGAACTCGCTTAACGGCGACATATATACAAAATAACTAAATCTTTAGAAATAATTAAGATTTTACTAAAAAGCCCTTTTATTTATAAAAGAGGCGTGGTATAATACACGACTGAGCCAATATGCTAATAATATAGTATATTGCCAAATCCACAGTTAAATATAGCCAAAGTATACGGCGTTTGCCGGACTTGCACGCCGGCAGTGTGACCGGCGGCACTTCGCATTCGGCTTTGTGCCTGATAAAAAAGGGTGCGGATTATGCCGTGCCCGTTTGCCCGGCGCGGCAGGCGGCCCGTTATCCGATGCGCACTGTAAGTTTTTGTCGAAAGAGTATGCATTTGTTTCGGGCGGCGGCCGCGGCGCACGTCTTGCGTGTGGCGGCGTTGCCGGGCGAAAATCAGCTTTGAAAATACCGATTTGCTTGAAAATATATAATGGAGGAGCCGGATAAACCGCGCGGCCGCATGGCAGCTTGACTGCTGCGGCAAATTCGGGGTTATCGGGCTGTGTAATCCGAAATGGAAAAGATCGTAATAAACGGCGGCAGGCCACTTTATGGCGATATAGAGGTCAGCGGGACAAAAAATGCCGCTGGTGCGATATTGATATCCACATTGCTTGTAAGCGATAGATGTATCATTGAGAATCTTCCTGTGATAAATGACGTCGCCACCTCGCTCGAGATCCTTCGCCACATGAATGTCTCGGTGAGGATGCTGGACAAAAACACTGTCGAGATTGATACCCGCAACGCAATCGGTGGGACGTCGCCGATTGATTTGGTGCGCAGAATGCGCTCCTCATACTATCTTTACGGTGCGGAGCTTGGCAGATACGGGCGCGCTTATGCCGGGTATCCCGGCGGCTGCGATTTCGGCGTGCGGCCTATCGACCAGCATATCAAGGGGTTCGAGGCGCTGGGCGCAACCGTTACTTGCGAGGGCGGCTATGTAGAGGCTATCGCTCCGCCCGACGGACTTCGGGGAACAAACATCTTTTTCGACCTCAACACTGTCGGCGGCACAATAAACGTTATGCTCGCGGCGGTGAGAGCGAAGGGAACGACAATTATAGAGAACGCCGCGCGCGAACCGCATGTGGTGGACGTGGCGAACTTCCTTAATACCTGCGGCGCTAACATCATGGGCGCGGGTACTGACACCATCAGAATCAAAGGTGTTGATAAGCTCAAGGGCTGTACCTATGCGATAATACCCGACATGATCGAGGCGGGCACATATATGATCGCGGCGGCCGCGACAAAGGGGCGGCTGCGTGTCAAAAACGTTATCCCCAAGCATCTCGAATCTATCGCGGCCAAACTCGAGGAGATGGGCGTGAACGTGGAGATGGGGGACGACGTTGTCACCGTTTGGCGTGACGGCCCGCTGAACAGAGTTAACGTGAAAACCTTGCCTTATCCCGGCTTTCCGACAGACATGCAGCCGCAGATGTGCGTGCTGATGTGTTTGGCGGACGGGGTAAGCTACCTAAACGAAGGGATTTTTGAAAACAGGTTCCGCTATGTGGAAGAGCTGAAACGCATGGGCGCAAAGATTAAGGTCGACGGCCGTACCGCGATAATAGAGGGCGGGACGCCGCTTTCGGCGGCGCAGGTGCGTGCGCTCGACCTGCGCGCGGGCGTGGCGATGGTGATTGCCGGGCTCGCGACTGAAGGGCGAACGGAAATTGAGGATGTGTATCACATTGAACGCGGTTACGACAATATTGTCGGTAAACTGCAGAGTGTGGGTGCCGATATACGGAAGATTGTCGTGCCCGAACCGTTCCAGCTGGAAAAAGCGACTTAATACTAATAACCGGACTGTTAAAAATGTCGATTGAATTGATTATATTCGATATGGACGGAGTGCTCGTCAACTCCGAGCCCGCGATAACCTTTGCATCGCTGCAAACACTGAAAGAGCGCGGCATTGACGCCGAGTACGAGGATTTCAAGCCGTTTACCGGCATGGGCGACGACAAGTTCATTGCCGGGGTGTGCGAGAAATACGGCGCGGCGTATGACCCGTCGATGAAGGCGCGCGCCTATGAGATATACATCGAGCGCGCGGATGAGTGGGTCCAGGTGTTCCCGTGGTCGAAGCCGGTACTCACCGCACTGCATTGCAAAGGATACAGGCTGGCGGTGGCGTCGGCCTCAGATCTGGTGAAGGTTGAATGTAATCTTCGCCAGATTGGGATTGACACCACTATATTTGACGCGATTGTGACCGGCAGCGACGTGGCGCGGAAAAAGCCTGCGCCGGATATATTCCTGAAAGCCGCGGAAAAAGCGGGCGGGGAGCCGTCTCGCTCACTTGTTGTGGAGGATGCGGTGTCGGGAGTGATGGCGGCGAAAGCCGCGGGGATGACAGCGCTGGGTGTGACGACATCGTTTGACCGCAACACTTTGCTTGATGCGGGGGCAGACAGGGTGACGGATGACCTTTCGGAGCTGCCCGCGATTGTCGCCGAACTATTCGGGGTGCGAGAGTAGTCCGCAGTGTTACATTACATATTGGCATAGAAAATAATCCGGCGTTCCGCTTCTGCGGAGCGCTTTTTTATGTGTGGATACGCAGCGCTGTGCGCAGCAATCCGTCAGGATGTACCAGCCGACGACGGCGCACGCCGTCAGCACACATGTACTGCCGGCATCCAAAACACCGCCTATAAAACAAACGGGGAGCTTCCGCCGAAGCTCCCCAACACTATTTGTAGTCTACAATTACAGTCTACTTTATCGCAACAATAGCCGCTGCGAATTTTTCAAACGCCTCAATAAACGATTTAAGAAAATCCCTTGTCGACTCGTTGACCAGCTTGCCGTCCTCGTCGAGCAGCTCGTGGACACGGCTTATATAAACCTCGGGCTGCTGGAGAAGAATAATGTTGAGAAAAGTCATCGGCGGTCGCAGTGCGGCTCCGGCGCCGAACGCTCCGAGCGAACCCGGCGTGGCGCAGACTATGGCGCCCGGCTTGCCGTCCCATTTGTTTTGCCCGTACGGCCGCGAGCCGACATCGAGTGCGTTTTTCACCGCCGCCGGAATAGAGCGGTTATACTCCGGCGTCACGAATATAAACCCGTCACAGCGGTCGAGCTCGGTGCGGAACCGAACCCAGGCCTCGGGCACATTTTCTTCGTCGAGGTCTTCATTGTAAAGCGGAAGGTCGCCTATTTCAACATGCCGCAGCTCCAGTTTTTCGGGTGCCAGCTCAAACAGCGCATTGGCTATCGCCCTCGAATACGAGCCACGGCGCAGGCTGCCTGTTATTACTCCTATCTTCAGTTTTCCGTTATCCATTAAGTTATACCTCCATAGAATTATTCGGTCTTTTTTGATATACTAAAGCTAAACAAGCAAATATCGCGGTTGTGCTGCAGCAGTGCATGCAAACAGCATATCAACTTACGTCGCAAAAAACGAAATGCGCGCTTAATCGCTTGTATAAAATTATAATATACTCAATATTGCCGCTTCTTAATATAAATTGTAAATTTTTCTATTGGATTTGGCAATATTTGCAGTGAGCCGCACTTGTACTTTGCGTGTGACTATGCTATAATAATATAAATTTTGAAAAATTATATAGCGGAGAGTTAAATGACGGTTATTCCGTTGGTGGGGCTGATGAATTTGATTGAAATGCAAAGCGAGACCGACCCGGCTAATCCCAAAAGACTCATCAACATGAGTGCATTCGGTTGGCTGATGTGCCGCTGCGATTGAGGTGCGCAGATGATGGACTTTCTATCAAGTTTTGAGCAGTCTCTTGGCGGCTATACAGTTGAAAAGCTGACGGAAAGAAATTACAGAGACTATTACAGCGTCTTTGAAAGCAACGCAGATTATTGGGAAGCTATAAAGGGGCGACCGCTCGCCAGCCAGGACTGTCTTGAGGCTGTATGCTATTGTCCCGACAACTTCGACAAATCCAAGGTTTATTGTCTTGGTATCAGAAAACACGATATACCTGTCGCCGTAGTTTCATTGCTTGAAGATTACCCTGACCGGGGCACATCATTTATCGGGCTTCTGCTTGTTGACGGAGGCATGCAGCGCGAAGGTATCGGAACAGAGATTGTGACCGCAATAATAAATGCGTCGGACGGCCGGTTCGATTCCATCCGGCTGTCGGTGGAGCCCAGCAACACCGGAGCACTGCGCTTTTGGCAGGAGCAGGGCTTTACGGTCGACGAGGTAGAATACTACAAAGAAACCGAAAACTTGCCGATGCGGTTCATGCTCGGCGCGTGAAAAGAGAAAATGTGGGGAGCTTTAACCGGCTCCCCATTTCATGTGCACAGAACAGCCCAAATACGCCGGCTCACACGCCGAGATATGCCTTCATATAATGGGAATGGCGGTATGCGATGCCGCCCAACAAACAAATAAAAAGGAAGGATAAAAATGGTTCCAATAGAGGATATATATAAATTAGAAGCGTCATCCCCTGTTGAAATTGAAGGTAATGAAGCCGACGTTAACTTACAGCTTGAGAAGGCAGAGGAACAGACAGGCGGAACGGTTACCGGCTTTGTTATGGACGATGACACAGTGCCCGCACCTATCCAAGGCGCGACAGTGAAAATATTTTCTGAGGCCGGCTTGCCGCTTTATCACATGTCGACAAATTCGCTCGGAGAATTTGCGTTTATAAATATACCCGAAGGTACGTACTATTTGAGTGCGTCCAAAGACGGCTATATAATGGCTGCCGGCATCGAGATAACCGTTTCGGAATCCGCACCCGTTGTTAAGGTCATCACGCTTACTGAGGACGCAAAGCAAAATCAGGGTACGATTTACGGCACGGTCACTGAAAGCGGCACTGGGACGCCGCTCGAAGATGTTGTTGTAACACTTTTTGTCGAAGACAACGGAAGTTACGAGCTTATTTCAACCACCGTCACCATAGACGACGGCGAGTATGTGCTCGAAAACATCGACCCCGACACTTACCAGCTTTTATTCAGCAAATCCGGATACCATGCGTTTGGTCCGATCACCGTCGAGGTCACCACGGGCTTGAGTCTTGAGGAATCTGTAGCGCTTGATGTGGACCCGCTCGCCGCTACGGGCACTATAAGCGGTACCATTGTCGACGACGAGCTTAACCCGATTGAGGGAGCGTTTGTTGGGCTTTATACGGTCAGTGGGGGCGCATCCGATACTCTTGTTGCGATCACCTATACAAATGAAGAGGGCAGATACCTGTTCGGAGACGTAGCGGACGGCGAATATATAGTCAAAGCCAAGGTATCTGGCACAACGTAAGACCATGGACCGGAATATTCTTACCGCAAGCAAGCGGTTTCATCTGAAAAAAGGCGGAAACGTCAGAGTCAATATTATGATTGGACCGGACGATGCCTCGCTTGCGGTATGTGTTGTGCTGTTCGGTAAAATTAGCGGCATTTATCGTGGAGTGCCGGTGAAGCTGATTGGCAGATGTACTTGCAGAACAGCATATACTGGACGTGACGGGTTTGCAATTTTCAGTTCTTTGAAACCGGGATTTTATAGAATAGCTATACCGAGACTGCGCTATCGCCGGAATGTATATCTTTATCCGGGGGACAATTATCGCTGCATAATGCCTTTGGTGTGCAATTGATTATTTTTTTATATTCTGTGCCCGGGAGTAATTCCTCCTGTGTATTTTATGCATGAATCCGCTTATGCTGAAAGCGATGGTCCTCCTTTATATGCGTCGTGCACAGCAATTCTACTGCATCGAAAACGGGTGGGGAGCTTTACACAAAGCTCCCCACTTCGCTTTTACAGTTATTTTTAATACTGAATTTGGCTTTGTCGGCCCGCCGCTTAAAACTTATAAACCTCCGGCTCCTCGGTAAACGAATACACCGTCGCGACAACGTCGGCAAGGTAGAACACCGCGGTATTGTCTGTGTCATAAATGCTTTTCAGCTCGGGATAAGCGTCGCGCATGCTGGCTTTTGCCGCTGCCCTGTCGTCCTCCACCGCATTGGCCTCAATTCGGAACCAACGCTCGCCTATCATACCGCTTATTTCTATTTTCGGGTTCTTTTTCATCTGCTTATAGACCTGTTTGAAGTTGCCGGTCTGGATATACAGCTTGCCCTCGAAAATATGTGCGGTGCCGAACGGGCGGACACGCGGCCGGCCGCCGTCGTCGGTCGCAAGATAGTAGGTTTTGCACTCTTTAAGAAGCGAACATACTTTTTCTAAATTTGCTTTGTTTGGCCCCATATTTATATTTGCAGCCATATTTTATCCCGGCTCCCCGGCAAGCCACTTGCGGCGTACCTCTTCGTATACCGAGTCGGGCACGTCTTCGTTGTCGTCGGGCGAGGGCGAGGCGTACATGTCGCCCGCAATCTCGCGGAACGAGCAGAAAGTGTCGCCGCGATACTTTTCGCGCTCGGCCGGGTCGCGGAAGTCGGGTACCTGTTGCGGCTCGCCACCGTTTTTAATCGAGCGGAACGCAAGGATGCCAGGCACACACATGTCGAGTGCCGTATAGACATCAATGGAGTTTTCCTCGCCCACCGGGTCGCCGAGGATTTTGCGGATGAAATAGTGCATGGTAAAGAAGTCGCTGCCGCCGTGGCCGGAGCCCTCCGCACCCTCAATTACAAACTCGGGCCTGTAAGCGGTATGCTCGCCAACGCAGTTGCGCTCGCCTTCGATGTAAACGTGGAGCTTGCCGCCCTCCCAGCGGTCGGTCTCCATCGAACCCTTTGTGCAGTACATCTGATAGTTTATAGAGCCGGGCTCGCGTTTGAGGCCGCCATGAATACTCTTGACGGTGGCGCCGTTTTCGAGCTGGACAAGCTCGATGCCGTGCGTACCGCCGACATAGCCGAGATTGCGCATAAACGGCAGGTTGGGGCTTTCAAACCCTGTCACGCTTACCGGACGCAGACCGGTGGCGAAAATAATCGGGCCGAGCGAATGGGTGCAGTAAAATGTTGAGCTCATGCGGTTGCGCCAGTGATTGCGCTCGCCGTAGGTGATCTGCGGCCAGATTGACGAGCAGTCGTGTATGTATTCGCCCTCCGCATGCACGAGCTCGCCGACGTCGCCGCGCCTGTAGCGGTGGCGCATTTCAGCTGTGGTGTTGAAATAGCAGTAGTTTTCGGCATAGGCATAGACTTTGCCGCTGCGCTCGACAGCCTCGACCAGTCTGACACCTTCGTCGAGTGTCGCGACGGTTAGCACCTCGCTCATGACATGCCTGCCGCTGTCAAGCAGCCTTATGGCATAGGGCGCGTGCTCGTGCGCGTAGTTTGCGAGCACGACGGCGTCCATATCGTGCTGGATGAAATCGTCGAAACTCTCGTACAGCCCGAGCTTGATGCCCTTGTTTTTCGCCTCCTCGGCGCAGCTGTCGAGCAGCGGTTTATATTTGTCGCAGACGGCGACAAGCTGTGCGTCGGGATTGTCGTAAAGCAGATTGATCATTGTCCGGCCGCGTGCCGCGCCGAACACGCCCACTTTGAGTATCGCCATAATCCTTTTCCTCCGGAGAGCGGGAAATATTCCCGGTTATTATTGTCATTATAATACTACAGCCGTTGCTCGTCAATACCTGACAGCGCGGGTCGACAAAAGCTTGACACCGACCCTGCGTCGGTTTATGCGGCTGTACGGCCGCTCGCATTAATGTTGCGCATGATTAGTAGTGTAGCCCCGGCGGTGATGAAAGGTTGGCATAGCACAAAACTGGCGATTAGTCACAGTTCATATCCCATCAAGATAACCGGTAAAAATTCAAGAGGCGCGGGGAGCTTTTCAAAAAGCTCCCCACAAATAACGCCCCGACTTCTACAGCAACTGCAGCAAATCGGAAACCCTTGCGATAGAGGGATATTTTTCGCTTGGTATCGCGCCCGGCTTGTAGGTGATAAGCACCGGATTTATCCCCAGCGCCGCCGCGCCGTCGAGGTTGCGTTCGATATCGTCAATAAATATGGTCTCCTGCGCCGGCACCCCAAGTTTTGCGAGCGCGTCCTCAAAAATCCGCCTGTCGGGCTTGCATGCACCCACATAACAGCTGAACGTAAAGGCATCGAAAAACTCGGTCAGCCCGCCGTAATCCAGCATCCGCCCAATCGACGGCCAAGTGTCCGAGATAACGCCCAGCCTGTACCTCCCCCGCAGTTTTTGCAAGAGCGGCACCGCATCCTCGAAATACACATAGTTTTCCATGTTGAAAACCTTGTCGCGGGCAATCTCGTCCGCGTCTTCAGCCGAAAGTCCAAGCTCGGGCAAACCGTCGAAAATCATCCTAAAGAACATGCGCATACAGTAAAGCTCCTCGTCCTCGCTGTCCACTTTTACATGCGAGTCAAGATACGCCTGTGCCTGTTCCAAGACCTTTCGCCGCCGCTGCTCGGGTATGGAAAGAAACCGCTGTGACATCATAACCTCGTGCATCTTCGCCGTATTGTATGTCCAGTTGCCATACCGCGGTGCAAGCAGCGTCCAGCCCACATCAAAAAATATGCCTCCGGCAACCTCAAACTTCATTTGCAGCCTCTCAACTTACGGTAAAATCTATTTCGCGAAAAGCGAATGCACCCATATAATACCATACAAGCCCGCCAAGTTCAATATCTAAAAGAAAAAGAAAGTTATAACACCGACGCGCAGGTATATCAAATCCGCGAGATGTGAGAGTATCCGGCAGTGTGGCAGGCTGACTTTCCCGCACCGAAGCGTTGCCGCAGAACGCCGCAAATCAGCGGTCGGAGCGCGCGAAACAGCCGCATTAGCGGATGCCGCCGCAGCACTCTGCCGCACAGTGTCCGCACCGCTTATTTTTGCGTGATTGCGGCCTTCATCGCGCGCACAAACTCGCCGACGGCGGCCGGCGCGTTTTTGCCATGCTTTGCAATCAGGTTCACTATCGCACTGCCCACAATAACGCCGTCGGGATAATCTTCGCCAGGACGCGCGTGCCCGCCGGCGCCAACGACCCGCGCCGCCTGCTCCGGTGTGGAGATGCCGAACCCAACCGCACAGGGGATATCGGCCGCGGCTTTCACCTGCCGCACCATCTCGGATATACTGTCGTCAAGCCGGTCGCGCATGCCGGTCACGCCGAGCGACGAGACGATGTAGACAAACCCCTCCGCCTCGCGTGCGATAGTCGCAATCCGCCCCGCTGAGGTCGGCGCGACCAGCGAGATAAAGTCTACACCACGCGCTCTGCAAGCCGGCGCAAACTCGCCCTTTTCCTCAAAGGGCACGTCGGGCAGGATAAGCCCGTCAACCCCGGTTTCGGCGCAGGTTGCGGCGAACCGCTCCACGCCATACGAGTAAACGACGTTAGCATAAGTCATAAACGCAAGCGGAATGGTAACGCCTCCCTCGCCTCGCAGCCGGCGCACAAGCTCAAACACGCGCTCGGTTGTCGCGCCGGCACGCAGCGCGCGCATGCTTGCCTCGGTGATAACCGGTCCCTCTGCCGTCGGGTCGGAGAAGGGAATACCAAGCTCGACAATATCGGCACCGGCCGCCTGCATGGCACGCACTGCCTCAAAAGTGGTGTCCATGTCCGGGTCACCACAGGTGATAAAAGCAACAAAAGCTTTGCCTCCACCGAATGCCTCTGACAGTCTTGACTTTTTCATTCGCCTGCCTCCTCCCCGCGATAGCGCGCTATCTGCGCGCAGTCCTTGTCCCCGCGGCCGGAGAGCGTGACGACCATTATCCCGCCGCGCCCCATTTTCGGTGCCTCAAAAATAGCGTAGGCTACCGCATGCGCCGACTCGATGGCCGGAATAATACCCTCCGTGCGCGAGAGCAGCTCAAAAGCTTCGACAGCCTCTTCGTCGGTGACAGCCACATACTCTGCCCGACCCGTGTCGTGAAGCCACGCGTGCTCCGGCCCGACGCCGGGATAGTCGAGCCCTGCGGAAATCGAGTGGACGGGCGCTATTTGCCCGCGCTCGTCCTGGCAGAAATACGACTTCATGCCGTGGAAAATGCCGAGCCTTCCGGTCGTCAGTGTCGCGGCAGTGTCCGGCGAGTCTATGCCGTGCCCCGCAGCCTCGCAGCCCACAAGTCGTACCGACGGCTCGCCGATAAAATCATAAAACGAGCCGATGGCGTTGCTGCCGCCGCCCACGCAGGCAACCACCGCGTCCGGCAGTCGCCCCTCAGCTTCTATAATTTGCACCCGTATTTCCTGGGAAATCACAGACTGAAAATCGCGAACGATAGTCGGGAACGGGTGCGGGCCCATGACCGAGCCGAGGCAGTAGTGCGTGTCGGCCACGCGCGACGTCCACTCGCGCAAAGCGGCCGAAACCGCGTCTTTGAGCGTGCGCGTGCCGGTCGTGACCGGTACGACCTCGGCGCCGAGCAGCTTCATGCGATAGACGTTGAGCGCCTGCCTGCGCGTGTCCTCCTCGCCCATGAAGATGACGCACTCGAGGTCGAGCAGCGCCGCCGCCGTAGCCGTCGCAACGCCGTGTTGACCCGCGCCCGTCTCGGCAATAAGCCGCTTTTTGCCCATTTTCTTGGCGAGCAGCGCTTGGCCGAGCACGTTGTTTATCTTGTGCGAACCGGTGTGGTTGAGGTCCTCGCGTTTAAGGTATATTTTCGCGCCGCCCAGCAGCTGCGTCAGCTTTTCGGCATAGTAAAGCAAACTCGGCCGCCCGGCGTAATTGCGAAGCAGCGAGTCAAGCTCAGCTAAAAACGAAGGGTCGGTGCGCAGCCGCTCGTAGGCATCCTCAAGTTCGATAACCGCCGCCATGAGCGTCTCGGGGATATACTGCCCGCCATGCACCCCGAACCGTCCTTTTACATTTTGCATATTCTCCGTCCTTTCGGTTGTTTTTCATTTGCGGAAACAAAGCACAGGCTCCTGCTCCTGCATATCAACGCGGAATTTGTGAAATTTCCACAGACTCGCCCGGACACATTGCCCGTAAGGGACATCGCAAACCACGGGTGCGCAAACAAGCGTGTGAGCAGGGCGCTTTATCTGTCCCAAAACCATTAGCCTATGACTGCTCCCGCGCGCCCACTGCCGCCCGCGCCGTCCAAATAAACTTTTCCACCAGTTCTGCGTCCTTGACCCCGCCGCGCTCGATACCCGAGCTGATGTCGACGGCAAACGGCTGCGCCGCCTCGATTGCAAGCGTAACATTTTCCGCGCAGAGTCCGCCGGCGAGGAAAAACTTGCGCGAAAGCCCCCGCGCAAGCGTCCAATCAAACGCTTTGCCCTCGCCGCCGCGCGAGCCGTCGAGCAGCACAAAGTCGGCGGTCGAGGCGGCCGCGCGCGCAATATCATGCTCCGACTGTACGAAAAACGCCTTTATGATGTGTTTGCCGGTCAGCTCCCGCAGCCGCATAATGTAGCTTTCGCTCTCGCCGCCGTGCAGTTGAGCGATGTCGATAGCTCCGCTGTTGAGCAGACCCGCTACAACCGCGGCATCCTCATCCGCAAACACTCCGACAGCCGCGACGCGCGGATCGAGTGCTCGCCGCAGTGCCGCCGCCTTATGCGGCGAAATGTAGCGGCGGCTCGAGCGGACAAACACAAACCCGCAGTAGTCGGGCAGGAAACGGTTGGCAAGCTCAATGTCAGCAGCTGTGCGCATACCGCAGAGTTTGATTTTGACGGCAGCCATGGAATTTCGCCCCTTTCGTTTTGTATCATTTTGTGCCGCGCATAAGAGTGGGGGTTATTCATGAAGTTTCACTGCAAAAATCTTCCCGCAAATAAGCGAGCATAACCCGTCGGTCGGAGGCGCGCATCAGAGTTTCGCCTATCAACGCTCCTCGCGCGCCGGCCCGCCGCACCCGCGCCACGTCGCCGGCAGTTTTAATCCCACTTTCTGCGATCAGCAGCACGCCCGGCGGCACAAGCGCAGCCAGCCGCTCGACGACCCCGAGGTCAACGCTGAAATCTCGCAAATTGCGGCTGTTGATGCCCACCAGCCGCGCTCCGGCGGCGAGAGTCGCCTCAAGCTCGTGCTCCGAATGTACCTCGACCAGAGCCGACAACCCGAGTGAGTGGCACAGCCCAATCAGATGTGCCAACTCGCTTTCGCCCAGCAGCGCCGCAATCAGCAGCACCGCCGATGCGCCGAGCAGCTTTGCTTCATATATAAAATAGTCGCTCGTTACAAAATCCTTGCGCAGGCAGGGCAGGGAAACAGCCCGGCTGACCTGCCTGAGATGCTCGCCCGAGCCGAGGAAAAAGTCCGGCTCGGTCAGCACAGATATGCAGCTTGCCCCCGCCGCCTCATAGTCGAGCGCGATGGCAACGGGGTTATAATCATGCACAAGCAGACCCTTAGACGGTGAGGCGCGCTTGCACTCGCAGATAAAAGCAAAATCCGACGATAAAATCGCCGCTTCAAACGGGAAGGCAAAGCCGCCGCCCTGCCGCTGTGCTTCGGCAAGCTCTTCCGCACGGCGGGCAATCTCGGCAAGCGGCAGCCGCGCCTGTTTCTCCTCCGCGCGCCGCGCCGCCCGCGCCGCGATGCGCTCCAGAATATCGCCGCCCCCTGCATTGCATTTACCTTGCCGGAAAATATCGCCGCTTGCCGCATAGCGCCCGCTATGCCCGAAAATATCCGCACTCATTACAACACCTCAACAGCCGCGCAGTACTGCTCGAGCTTGGCTTGTGCTCTGCCCGAGTCGACAAGCTCGGCCGCGAAAGCTATGCCTTCCGCAATCGAGCCGGCCTTGCCCGCGATGTAAAACCCTGCGCCGGCATTCAGTAGCACCGTATCCCGCCGCGGCCCGCGCTCGCCTCGCAGCACAGACAGGGTAATCTCGGCGTTTTCGGCCGGCGTGCCGCCGGACAAATCAGCCTTCGAGCAGCGCGGCAGCCCAAAATTCTCGGGCGACAGGACAGTCGACCGGTAAAACCCGTCCCGCAGCTCGCAAACCACATTGTCGCCGCAGCTCGCAAGCTCGTCGAGCCCCTCGCGGTTATAAACGACCAGCCCCCGCCGCACGCCCAGCCGGTCAAGCACCTTTGCAAGCGGCTCGACGAGCGACTCGTCATAGACGCCGAGAAGCTGAAACACCGGCCGTGCGGGGTTGGTCAGCGGCCCAAGGATGTTGAAAACTGTGCGGATGCCAAGCTCGCGGCGGATAGCGCTGACATATTTCATCGAAGTGTGGTATTTCTGCGCGAAAATGAAGCAGATACCGACACTTTCGAGCAGGCGCGCGCAGTCCTCGGGGCTTTGCTCGATGCGGATGCCCAGCGCCTCAAGGCAATCTGCCGCGCCGCTTCCCGAGGTAGCCGCGCGATTACCGTGTTTTGCAACCTTCACGCCGCCCGCGGCAAGCACAATAGATGCCGTCGTCGATATGTTAAAGCTGCCCGAGCGGTCGCCGCCGGTGCCGACAATCTCGAGCGCTTCGCAGTTGTGCTCGAGCGGCGTCGCACGGTCGCGCATAGCCGCCGCACAGCCGAAAATTTCATCTATTGTTTCGGCTTTCGTGCTTTTGGTGGACAGCGCAGCCAGAAACGCCGCGTTTTGGGTCTGTGTCGTCTTGCCGTCCATAATCTCGCTCATGACGGCATAGGCTTCTTCATAGGTGAGCTCCTGTTTGTCGACGATTTTGATAATCGCTTCTTTAATCATGCCGTATCCCTCGCATCATCTTTTTGTACAATCGCGAAAAAATTCTCAAGTATTTGTTTGCCGTCGGGCGAAAGTATGGATTCGGGATGAAACTGCAGCCCATACACCCGGTATTCGCGGTGCGCGACAGCCATGATCTCGCCCACGTCGGGCGCGCCGGTGCCGGTAACCTTGGCGATGACGGAAAGACAGTCCGGCATGCTCTCGCGGTCGGCCGCAAGCGAGTGGTAGCGCCCGACATATATCACGGGCGGCAGGCCCCGGAAAACCTGCGCGCGCACGTCAACCAAAACTTTGGACTGCTTGCCGTGCATAAGCCGCTTCGCGTGCGTGATCCGCCCGCCAAAAGCTGCGCAGATTGCCTGAAAACCAAGACAAACACCAAGGATCGGGTATTTGTGCCCGAGCCGGCGCACCGTCTCGATGCAGATACCTGCTTCCTCCGGCCTGCCCGGGCCGGACGAGAGGATTATGGCGTCGGGCGAAAGCGCGTCAAGCTGTTCAACCGTCAGCGCGTCGTTGCGGTATATCGCGATGTCGGGGCAAATCGTACCGGCAAGCTGGTAAAGGCTGTATGAAAAGCTGTCATAGTTGTCTATCAGCACCACCAAGGCTTATTCCTCCTTCAGCGCGGCAAGCAGCGCCGCAGCTTTATTTTTGCATTCCTCGTGCTCGCGCTCGGGCACCGAGTCCGCGACGATGCCAGCGCCGCTGCGCACATATACGCGCCCGTTTTTCTTGTAGGCAAGCCGGATAGCTATGCAGGTGTCGAGGTTGCCCGTAAAGTCAATGTAGCCTATCGCGCCGCCGTAAAGCCCGCGCCGGCAGCCCTCAAGCTCGTTTATCAGCTGGCAGGCGCGCAGCTTCGGCGCGCCCGAAAGCGTGCCGGCAGGAAGCACCGCCTCGACGGCGTCGAACGCGTCGCAGCCGGGCCGGATTACCCCGCGCACGGTCGAGCTGATGTGCATAATGTGTGAGTAGCGCACAACGGTGCGCAGCTCCTCGACGTCGACGCTACCTATCACGCTTACTTTGCCGAGGTCGCTTTTGCCGAGGTCGACCAGCATGTTGTGCTCGGAAAGCTCTTTTGGGTCGGCGAGCAGCTCGCGCTCAAGCGCGGCGTCCTCATCCGGCGTTTTGCCGCGGGGGCGCGAGCCGGCGAGCGGGAATGTGCGCAAAACGCCGTCCTGCAGCTTTACAAGCGTTTCGGGCGACGCGCCGGCCACCTCGAGCTCCGGCGACGAAAGGTAAAACATATAGGGCGAGGGGTTTATTGTCCGCAGCCGCCGGTAGGTGTCGAGCAGACTACCCTCAAACGGCGCGTCAAACCGGTTTGAAAGCACTATCTGCCGTATATCGCCCTCGCGGATGTGGTGTTTTGCCAGCTCGACAAGCTCGCAGTAGCCTTCGCGGTCAAAAAGTGCGCGAAATTCGCCCGTTACCGCGCCGCCTGTGTCGGTTATCGGCGAGCCATCTGTTACAAGCCGGCACATCTTATCAAGCTGCGCCACCGCGCGTTCATAGCCTTCCGCGGTCGGCTCGGCGCTGGCGACAAGCACCATCTTTTGCCTGAGATTGTCGAAAGCTATGATGCGGTCGAACAGCATCAGGTCGACGTCGCGAAAACCCTCGTCGTCAAGCGCGTCAAGCCTCAGCGTCGGCTCGGCATATTTGATGTAATCGTATGCAAAATATCCGACCAGCCCTCCCGTAAACGGAGGCAGATAGTCAAGCCGCGGGCTGCGATAGCCTTCCAGCAGCCGGCGGATGTGCTTGCTTGGCGAGGATGTGCGGAAAACCGCGTCACCGACCGTCATTTTTCCGGCGGTACAGGTGACTTCAAGCTTCGGGTCAAATCCGAGGAAGGTATACCGTCCCCATCGCTCGCCGCCGATAACCGACTCGAGCAGAAAACAGCGGCTCGAGACCGATTTGAGGATTTTTAAAACTTCGATGGGCGTGCGTATGTCGGCAAAAAGCTCACAGCTCACCGGCACAACGGTGTATATCCCTTCGGAAGCAAGCTTTTTAAATTCGTCGGGCGTCGGCCTGACGGGCGATTTAGCGGTGTAAATCACGGTAACCCTTCCTTTCTGTTACGATGTAAAAACAAAACGTCCCTGACAGAAACCGGTTCTGTCAGGGACGAATAAATACAATTTATCCGCGGTGCCACCCTGAATTTACGGCAATGCCGTACACTTTCGCGGGATACAATCATATCCCCGGCGTCTAACGCGCGCCTTACGTCGCAGAATACTCGGCGGCGGGTATGCGACTTTCGGAGGTGCTCCGATGTCGGCTTTGCCAGCGGGTATCTCCCGCGGCAAAAACCGGATGCTCTCACCTTGCGTGAAAATCCGCAAATATTTTCCCCGCACAGCCTTTGACTGCGCCCTCAGCGGCCCATTATGACGGCCCGATCACCGCCCGGCTCTCACCTGTCCCGGACTCTCTGTTGGCTCCATGCCGCCTTTACTTCCGCTTCAACGGTTTAAAGTGATACCAATATAAAGTTTGGTATAATTATATTCACC
>DGDL01000088.1:337-2929 GCA_002385415.1 Clostridiales bacterium UBA3953 | reverse complement strand
ATAATTATATTCACCGACAGCCGAAATGTCAATATCGCGAAAGGTTTAAATAATCTGCGGCAAAAGTCCGATAAATTGTGCGAGTTATATAAGCGGCCGGCGATGGTTTTATTGCCGGCAGCCGGGCAGTGTGGTATAATAAACAAAAGAGGGCGCGGCCGGTACGCAAAAATCTGATGGAACGTGAAATTGCTTTTGGCTTTATATAGGACAAGGAGACAGGCTGTAAGCTATGGATCTTAAAATACAAAGCAACACCGTACTTATGATACGGCGCTTGCTTGACCGCGCATCGCCGGTCAAGCCTTGCGTCGAGTTTTCACCCTCAAAGCCCGAGCCGGGCAGCGACGACACAAGATATTTCCCGCGCACCACGCCGGAGGACGCGGGGATACCGCCGCGGCTTGTCGAAAAAATACTGTGCGCGCTGCGCGACGACCCGTCATCGGAGCTGCACACGCTGATGATACTGCGTGGCGGCCAGGTCGCGTTTGAACTTGAATGCGGCGCATATCGGTTTGACACGCCCGCACAGGTGCACTCGCTGTCCAAAAGCGTGACGGCGATGGGAGTGGGGCTGGCAATATCGGAGGGGCTGCTCTCGCTGGACGATCGCGCGGTCGATTTCTTTCCCGGGCGGCTGAACCCGCTTTCTTATATAACCCACAAAGACATCACCGTTCGCAGCCTGCTGACCATGTCGAGCGGCGTGGCTTTTTCCGAAACGGGCGCGATAACCTCGTCGGACTGGGTGCGCGATTTCTTCGAGTCCGAGATAAGAAGCGAGCCAGGGCTGAAATTTGCCTACAACAGCATGAACTCGTACATTTTGTCCGAGATTGTGCGCTCGGTGACCGGCATGACGCTCGGCGAGTACCTGCACCAGCGGCTGTTTCTGCCGCTCGGTATCACGGCCTGGGCGTGGGAGACCTCACCGACCGGCGCGGAGAAGGGCGGCTGGGGGCTTTATCTGCGGCCGGAGGACATGGCAAAACTGGGCGTGCTGTGGCTGGACGGCGGCAGATGGGAAGGGGAGCAAATCCTGCCGCGCGAGTGGGTGCGGGAGGCCTCAATTCAGCGCATGCGCACACCGAAAAAGTACGGCAGTTTCAACTACGGCTATCATATCTGGATAGCGCGCGACGGCAGCTGCACGCTTTTCAACGGTATGTTCGGGCAAAACGTGTTTATGTTCCCTAAAAACGACATCGTTGTCGTGACGACCGGCGGTAACGGCGAAACATTCCAGCAGGGCGTGCTTTACAAGGCTGTGGTCGACGCGTTTTCGCCGATTTTGCCGCCCGAGCGCGTAAAATGCTCGGACGCAGACCACAAGCGGCTCGAGCGGATTGTCGCAGGTTTTAAGCGAATCCCGCGCGGGCACTGCGAGGATGCCATCGAGGGCGGACGCGAGGCTTTTGCCGACGCGCTCGACGGCGCCGAATATGTGATTGTCTCGTCCACGCGCTCGGTGGGGCTTTTGCCGCTTATCACGCAGGCGGTGCAAAACAACTTCTCGTCGCAGATTACGGGATTGTCTTTCAAGATTAATCGCGACGACGAGGGCACAAGGTCGGTGACCGTTTCGTTTGGATACGACGGAGCGGACGGCGGCGATGTCGATTTTACGTTCGAGGCGGGCTGTCGCGGCTACGAGTACGGCAGCCTCGAGTTCGGCGGCGAGGTGTATATGACGGGCGCGCTTGCGGTGTTCACATCGGACGAGGACGACAATCCCGTGCTTGTGATACACCTGTATTTTCCCGAGCTTTCTAACCGCCGGATTATAAGGCTTTACCCGTCCCACAAATTCGTGGACGCCGAGGGCAGGGTCCGGTTCGGCTCGGTTCGCGCAGAGTTTGACGAGGTGCCCGGCACGGAGTTTATCGCAAGGGTGGTGACCAGTGTGCTGGGGGATATACCGCTGGGCAGTGTGTTTGACCTTATCAGGCCAAAGGACAACACCGACATTATAGAGTATACTATCAGGCGAGCGTTCCGACCGCAGGTGCGGTTCACGCTCAAGCAGCTTGCGGCTGATGTGCCGGACGAGGACGACGAAGACGACAGGTGAGGGGCAAAACGCAGCGCGGTTTTATCCAGCACTGCCGGTGTGATAGGGAGTGAGGATTAGCATAAATGAAGATGCGGGAGATAAGGGAGCTTTACAAGCGGATTCCGGCGTCCAAATGTAAAGACGGCTGTGACAGATGCTGCCATAATATAATACAATTTACGCCGAGCGAAGAGGCGATGATGGGCGGCTACAGATGGGACGGGCAGTGTCCTCATCTGAAGGAAGGGAAGTGCGCGGTTTATGATAACAGACCGCTGGTTTGCAGGATTTACGGCACAAGCGAGCTGTTTCAGTGCAAAGACTGCACGCCCGAGCGCCTGCTTTCCGAGGAGGAGACGCTCGAGATTATGCGCGAGTATAACAGAATAAGAGATTTTCAGCTCAAAAAGCAGCGAGAAGGGGAGTAGAGCGGAAGTTTTGCCGTGCAATAGAGTGAAACGGCGTGGGGTTTTCCAAGAAAAGCACCCATGTCACTTTTAATCCTGTCTTTTATATACATTTCCGAGCCCACGAGA
>DGDL01000088.1:0-206 GCA_002385415.1 Clostridiales bacterium UBA3953 | reverse complement strand
TTTTCCAAGAAAAGCACCCATGTCACTTTAAATCTTTACGCACTGTGCTCTTGCACAAAGACATAAAAAATGCGGGAAATGCATCAATGCACCCCCCGCAACACTACTAAAACCCGCCGAGCCTGCGCAAAATATGACCCGCAATCATCAGTCCCGCAACCGGCGGCACATACGAAATGGACGCAGGCACATGCCTGCCGTGTGCG
>DGDL01000010.1 GCA_002385415.1 Clostridiales bacterium UBA3953 | reverse complement strand
AGATGTGTATAAGAGACAGAATATGACCTTTTCTGCGTCTGGTGCATTGCCCTGCCACTGACCGCAATCGCAGCTTTCGTTTTAAAACTCCCCTTCCTTGCAGTTTACCTTACCATGGCGTTTGGCGAGGACTGTGTGAAGTTCATTTTATGCATACGCAGGTTCAGGTCACGCAAATGGATAATGCCCGTCACCGAGCAAGGCCAAAGCGCAATTGCTGAAAGCACAAATGTTGCCTGACAAATTCTGCAATAACATAACTGTCGCAACCGCAAATACTATATAACATAAAACCGCCGAGGCTCGGAGCCTGCTCCGTCCTCGGCGGTTATTTTTTCGCCGGCATTGATATATTATCACGGAAATATAGAGACATATTTCCTTGGAAATTCGCCGTTTTCAAGCAGATAGTCAAAATCAGGTGTGGTCATTTTCCCCTCGCGCAAGATAAAAGGCGGCGTCACATACGCAGACACGCCTCCGTCCTTGCGCGCCTCGGTTAGGACCAGGCATGGCGCGCGACCAAGCTCGTCGCACACAAATATGACGCGCTTAGGCTCAAGCGCGGCGGCCCGAAGCGCACATACGAGGTCTGCAAGTCTGTCGGGCCTATATACACTGTAAAATATCCCGCCCGTACGCAGCAGCTTAGAAACCGCGCCGCAAAGCTCGAATATATCGCCATGCAGCTCGCGCCTGGCGGCGTCGCGTCCTGCATCGTCCGAGCGATAGCCGTCGCCGACACGCATATAGGGGGGATTGAAAAGCGCAACATCATAGGCACAAGACCTGTCCGGCAGCCTGCAAAACTCACGCGCATCGGCACAGTATGCGCTGATGCGCTCCTGCAGTCCGTTACGCTCTATATTGCGCTTGCAAAGCTCGGCAAGTGCGGGCTGAACCTCCACCGCGTCGATATGCGCAAACTTACCTCGTCCGGCGCAAAGCAGCGATACTATACCGCTGCCTGTACCAAGCTCAACCGCCCTGCTTTTCGGCGATTTTTTGGCGAATGCCGCCAGCAAAAGCGCGTCGGTGCCGAATCGCTGGCCCGACACCGGCTCTGCTATCGTTATGTTGTCATTGACTGTAGTGACAATCTCGTCCAATTCCGTAAATCGAGTATCCTCCATATGTTCGGTTATGCCAAATAAAAGAGCTTTGCCGCATCGCCGCAAGTGACATATTCGCTGCCGCAATTTCCGGCGACAACTTCATTTTCAGCCGCTTAGGTATACATTATTATATCACACCTGCAACCCCTGTGCAATCAAAATACCGCCGCCGGGGCAATTTATATAGGCCCAGGCGACGGCTTTTTTATTAACTTTTAGTAAAGCTGCTCTTTTGCCGCCCTGCGCGATGCAATTGCCGCAATCGCGATGGCGACTATTGCAAGCGCTACCATAGCGACGACACCGCCCGCACCCAGCTCATAGCCTTTGTATTCTACCGCCTCGGAAGGCACATAACCAAGCTCTATGTCTTCGGATTCCGCGGCGGCTTCAGCGATGTCCGCATCGGAACCTGTGTCGTCTGATTTTTTGAGTTCGACATTTGAGCCGTTTGTCCTTACAATGCCGCCGGCAAGCTCGCCAGGCTCGCATTCGTATACCTCAAGCTCGTATAGCCGCAATGTCGTGCCGGCGGTTTGCTCGGGCTGGTCGACGAGTATGCGCAGATAGCGCGCTTTGCGCACGCCTAAGTTGACAGTTACCACTTCTTCTTCATAACACTCGGTAACGCGCGATACATCTTTCCATATTTCTCCGTCCGAGCTTATTTGTATTTTCCACGCACAGGCATTGTATGCCACCACGCCGAAGTCGCGCGCACCCGTCGAGGCAAGGTAGAGCCTGTAGCTGTCAAAATACTTTTCCTCGCCAAAATCCACGCTGAGGATATGTATAAATCCGTCCGAAGCTAAGTTTTTGAGCGTTTTAGAATCATATTTCACATCATCGATGGTAGCACACCACTTGGTGTCGTAGTCACCGTCAAACAGGAATATGTCGCGCTCCTCATCGTTTATATAGCCTGTGCTTTCATGCAGTTTTGCACCAAGCATTATATTGTCGCCGGGCTTTGCCCCGCACACCGGAGCGAGTGCCGTTATAATCCACGCCGACAGCAGCGCGCCTATTGCAATTTTTATTTTACTTTTCATATCTTTAGTCGTCCGTCCCATCAATTAGAACCTGAAATAGATGAAGGGGTTGTAGTCCGAGCCGGTCAGGCAGACAATCGCAAAGCAGAACATAACCGCACAAGCCGCGGTAGACAGAACCGAAATCGTCGCTTCGCCCTGCTCGCCGCGCTTTTCAAGCTGCTTTTTCACAAAGGCGAGTATCGGCATGCTTGCGATAAAGCCTGCTATTATCGTTATTACTTTGAGATTGTCAAGCTGTGATATGGCATGTGCCAGACCGAAGTCGGCGAAGTTTAGCATATCGCCAGCATATCTCAAAGCGAGGGTTATATCGTCGGCACGGAACAGCACCCAGCCAAACAGCACCACAAGCAGCGTGTATATGTGTCCGACAAACCTCGGGAGCCGATCAAGTATGCGTCCGAACCCGATGCGCTCTATGACAAGGAAGAAACCATGGTAAAGACCCCAAATCAGGAAGCTCCACGACGCGCCGTGCCAAAAGCCGGTGCAGGCAAAAACGATTACAAGGTTTATATATGTGCGCAGTTTGCCGCGGCGATTGCCGCCCAGCGGGATGTAAAGGTAATCACGGAACCAGGTTGAAAGCGATATATGCCATCTGCGCCAAAACTCGCGCACCGAGGTCGAGATATACGGATAGTTGAAGTTTTCAAGAAACTCGAAGCCGAACATGCGGCCAAGACCGATTGCCATGTCGCTGTATCCCGAAAAGTCGAAATATATCTGCAGCGCATAGCAAATTATACCCAGCCACGCCGTTGCGGCGGGACGAGTTTCCATGGCGAATATATTGTCGGTGGTAATGGCCACGACGTTTGCAATAAGCACCTTTTTGGAAAAACCGACTATAAAGCGCCTTACGCCGATCGCAAAACCTTTAAGGTCGGTCGTGCGGGAGGAAAGCATCTCTTCAATGTCCGCATAGCGCACGATGGGGCCCGCGATAAGCTGTGGGAAGAGCGATATGTAAAGCCCGAGCTTAAACGGGCTGCGCTGAACGGCAACCTCTCCGCGATACACGTCGATAACATACGACATTATCTGGAAGGTGTAAAAGCTGATACCTATCGGCAGCGCAACCTCCCAAAGCTTGCCGAAAGTAAAGAGATTCCAATACTTGAAATATCCGAGCATGCCAAGGTTGAACACGACCGAGGCGACAAGCACCAGCTTCTTTTTGCCCGAACTTTCTGCAAACTTGCCAATCAGCAAGCCGAAGATATAGTTGCAGGCGATTGAAGCAAGCATCAATATTATATTTTTCGGCTCGCCCCACGCATAAAAGATCAGCGACGCGCAAAGCAGCGCGATGTTGCGTATTTTAAGATGCTTTGCCGGTATAAGGTAATATACCAGCAGAGTCACGGGCAGGAAAATGAACAAAAACAGTGTTGATGAAAATATCATATCGTCACCTTATTAGCTGTTGCGCTGCAAATAGTTGTAAAGCGATTCGTATACCCGAGGCCCGATGTCATAGCCTATAACGTCGGCCTGTGCCCATCTGGGAGCATTGCCGCCGAACCCGCGCACAAACTGCTCGTTGCACTCGAATATGACGAGATCACAGTCACTGAGATACCTGTCCCACTGTTTGTCGACGGTTGCATTGTCGGCAAACAGCTTTTCGTCCTGGTTATAATAGACACTGCGCAGTTTCTTTGAGATTTTATACATCGGCAAATATGTATTTATATCATGCGTAAAACTGCCGCCTTGAACAAATACGCTTATACGCTCGGCGCCTTGGTTTTCGACATACACTTCAGGCCAGTAGTACCAATCGTCGACAATTTTCCTTGCATTGGGCCGCACGCTGTAAACCAGGCCGAATATATCCTGCTCGGGGTTACCGAATCCGGGCGGATTCTTTGACTTGTTAATCTTTTCGATCGCAAGCTGACGGACAGGCCTGCCGGTTTGCTGTTCATAGCTGGCCAAAACTGCTCTGATCGCCTCGACAGCCGCGAGCTTGTTCCAGTGGATGCCCGTTTTCGGGAATGTGTCCTGAAGCCCGATTTCTTTGTACAAAGAGGCACAGTCGACATAACTGACGGTGCTGTCCGCCAGGCGCTCTATAAGCATTGTATAGGGACGCACATAATCTTCAGGAGCGGTGTTTGCGGCTTTATACCAATCCGGTATGGCATCTGGATACTGTGACGCCTTGCTGGGCGTAATAAGCAGCACGAAAGCCGTTCCGCGCTCTGCCAGTTTCTCCTGAATATACTCGAGTTTTCTGACCTGATCGTCGATTGTCTCGCGGGTTACCTCGCGATACATCTTTGAATAGCCGAGATACTCGTTTATATAGCCGTTTTCATAAAGGTATCCCGACTTGCCTATGATAACCTGATCGGTGCCTTTATAGCCTGTGGGCTCTATCATCTCCTGCTCCATGCGCAGGCGGTTGATTTCGGCATAAAGCGGGTTAAACTCAAGTATCTCCGGTCCCTGTGGGACTTCTTCGGTTGTATCATCTGTTTCCGCCGGTGTATTATCAAGCACATCAACGCCGCCGAGGTCGGGCGCTGCGCCGATGTTCTCCAGATCATACACAAACTGGTTATAAGCCAAAACAAGTGTTGAACGAAGCGGCCAGCTTTTTGAAAACCATTCCTGAAAGCCGTTCGTCAACTTGCCGTCAAGATAGTTTTTCAGCGTTGCTTCGGGCAGCTCGGGCATTGCCTCAAAAGACAGCGGAGAGCTTGTACGCCCGGTTGCCGCAAGCAGCGTCATCGGCAAAAACACAAGAAATATGAATATTCCAAGCACAACCGCATCCGAAATTCTGCGAATATTGCTGAATGTGTGCTTTGCACCGGGCGGATGTGTGGATTTTTCTGCGACAGCTTCGCCGGTATCGGCGGATTTGCCGTTTTCCATAGTTTGGCCGGCGGGTTTCGAGGTATGTCTTTTATCTTTCATGCCCTACCCCCGCCGCACCTGTTGCGAAATCTGCTTTTTTCATTTGGTTTTCTCCTCGCATTTGGCGCTATGGTAATTTGCCGAATATATTCGGCACATTATATTGATGTTTGTCATTATTATAAATCATGACAGACAAAAAATCAAGTTATGCTCAAAAATACCAAGCGAAAGTTTAAATAGCTGCACACCGGCATTTATTTTACGCAGAAAAATGTCTGAAATTAAAAGCCAAGCGGCTACGCTTTATACGCAAGCCATGCGGAAACTTGTCAAAAGGCAGCAGGGGCAGAAAAAAATGCCGGAGCTTTCGGCTCCGGCACATATCGCCTTATCTGCTGCCCTTTTCGGCCTTTTCAAGCTTGTCGAATCTCTCGCTCTCGGCCTTGTTGACCGATTCTTCTTCGGTCTCTTCCTCGATGATGCGAACCTTTGCCCACGCAACTCGGTGGTCTTCGATAAGCTCAAGCGTGATCTCGAGGTTGCCGACTATAATGATTTCATCACTCGGCCCGTCGTCCGGTATCGCGGTCATGCGGCTGAAAACAAGGCCGCCGACGGTTTCAATATCCTCGTCGTCTTCGCTTTCGAGCATGATATCCTCGCCGAGCGCCTCCTCAAGCCTTTCGATTTCGACAGAACCCTTTACACGCAGCACCCCGTCGCCCATATCGATAATATCGGCTGATGTCTGCGGGTCGGACTCGTCGTAGATGTGGCCGACAAGCGTCTCAAGCAAGTCTTCCATCGTGACAAGACCGGATGTTCCGCCGTATTCGTCGAGCACGATCGCGATATGTATCTTTTTCTGCTGCATATCGCGGAAAAGCGTGTCGGCACGAACGGTTTCGGGAACAAAATAGGGCGGGTAAAGCAGCTCATTGAGCGGCTTTTTATCTTCCGAATGCATATTAAGCAAAAATCTGCGCGTCGACAGAATACCGATTATGTCATCGATGTCTCTGTCATAAACCGGAAATCTTGAAAAACCGCTCTCGATTATTGTCTCGACAATGTCATCTTCGGTGTCTTCGATCCACAGCGCGGTCATATTGATACGGTGGGTCATAACGTCTGCTGCGGTGAGATTGTTGAACTCAAAAACGTTTTCAATAAGCTCTTTTTCGGTTGGCTCGATTGCGCCTTTTTCTTCGCCGGCATCGACCATCAGCCGTATTTCCTCTTCGGTGACCTCGTCATCGTTGTCGTGAGGGTCAAACCCAAGCAGGCTGAGCACACCGTTCGAAGTTGCGGAAAGCAGCCAAACTATCGGCCGCAGCAGCGCCGCGGTGAAGCGTATAATGCCGGCTGCCGCACTTGCGACAGCTTCGGCACGCTTCATGGCAATGCGCTTCGGCACAAGTTCTCCGAGCACCAGTGTGAAAAATGAGAGTATGAGGGTTATCAGGATAATAGCAATGGTGTTAATCGTATCGCGGCTAAGCAGTTTAAGACCGACATCGTCTACAAGCCATCCGCTCAAGCGACCGGCAAAGTTGTCTGCCGCAAAAGCACTGCCAAGGTATCCTGCAAGCGTTATTCCGACCTGAATAGTGGAAAGGAAGTTGTCGGGTCTTTCCACAAGTTCCATCAGGCGAAGAGCTTTTTTGTCGCCCCCCTCCGCGAGCTTCCTCACCTTTTTGTCATTGAGCGATACGACCGCCATTTCCGTGGACGCAAAAAACGCATTGATGGCGATCAGAACCAATTGGAGTAAAAGCTGACCCCACAATCGGTCTGGCAAAAATTATTCCCCCTGTAACGGTGGCGCCCCGGACATCGGGAAGAGCTGGAGATTTCGGCAAAGCCGAATCCTGCGGTTTCTTTACGGCGGTCAAGCCGCCAACCCGCGCCGAAACAACCGCACCGGAACAAACCATAAGTATTCAAACCGGGAGGCGGAAAGCCGCGCGGTTTGTGGAATTTGTCAAGATATATTATACCCTTGTAATTTATTTTTGTCAATGGGAAAAGCGGATATTCGGCAACAGGCCGTCTTATATTTTCCCTTTTGTATTGACATTATTTTACGATTACTATATAATGAGTGTATAAATATATGCCGATTCTTATAACCGGAGGTACCTGATATGGATTTTTGGGAAAGCTTTTCTAAAACGGTTTCCGAGGCCGCTGAATATACCGCGCGTGAAGCAGGTAAACTCACCGGCATCGCAAAGCTGAAATATAAAATTTCAACGTGCAAAGCGCGGCTTAACAATCTGTTTGAAAGTCTGGGCCGGCTTAAATATGACGAGCTCAAAGGCAACGCTGCATCCGAAACATATTCTTACGACGAGCTTGTCGACAAAATTGACAAGGTGAAAGCCGAACTCGAAAGTTATGAAAACGACCTAGCAAAGCTGA
Organism: Clostridiales bacterium UBA3953; assembly: GCA_002385415.1. GTDB lineage: Bacteria > Bacillota > Clostridia > Oscillospirales > CAG-272 > DTU078. The sequence goes on along the minus strand of DGDL01000010.1, from coordinate 185 downwards.
AAAACGAGCGCCTCTGCGTCTCCTGCCGCGCCGTTATCGGACTTGACATGACATTTTGCCCGCGCTGCGGCGCAAAGCAGCCGGAGCCTGAAAAAAAGGATGAGTGCTGCTGCGACTGCGACGACAACGACACTTGCTGTTGCGACTGCGACGACAACGATGCTTGCTGCGATGAGAGCGCCGAT
>DGDL01000007.1 GCA_002385415.1 Clostridiales bacterium UBA3953 | reverse complement strand
AGATGTGTATAAGAGACAGCTTCGACGGTGCTGATGGCATGCATACCGGCAAAAGTGGCGGGCGTGGAGGAAATAATAGTTGCCACGCCGCCGAAAACCGACGAAAGCGGCAAAATCAAGCTAAATGACGCTGTGCTCGCCGCGGCGTACATTGCGGGAGTTGACCGGGTGCTTATGGTCGGCGGCGCGCAGGCTGTTGCGGCGCTGGCATACGGCACCGAGAGCATACCGCGCGTAGATAAAATCGCAGGGCCGGGGAATATATATGTGGCGGAGGCAAAAAGGCTTGTCTGGGGTGCGGTGGACATAGACATGATTGCCGGGCCGAGCGAGGTGCTCGTGATTGCGGACGAGACGGCAAATCCGCGGTATGTCGCCGCCGACCTGCTCTCGCAGGCAGAGCACGACCCGCTCGCCGCGGCGGTGCTCGTAACGGTATCCCGCCCGTTTGCCGAGGCTGTGAAGGCACAGCTTTTGTCCCAGCTTGAGCAGCTTGGGCGGCGGGACATAGCAGCGCGCGCCATCGAGCGCTGCGGCGCGGCGCTGGTGGTGGACACGCTCGAGGAGGCTGCGGCTTTCTCGGACGAGGTCGCGCCCGAGCATCTTGAGCTTGCGGTGGCAGACCCGCAGTCGCTGCTCGGCCGTGTGCGAAATGCCGGATCGGTATTTTTGGGAAGCTACACGCCGGAGGCACTCGGCGACTATTATGCCGGCCCGAACCATGTACTGCCGACGGCAGGCACCGCGCGTTTTTCGTCGGGGCTGTCCTGGGCGAGCTTTGTCAAGCGCATGACTTTCCTTTATTACGGCAAAAAGGCGTTTTATCGGGCGGCAGAGGACGTAGTCTGCCTTGCCGAAGCGGAGGGCCTGGACGCGCACGCGCGCTCGGTTAAAATCAGGCTGGAGGAGACGAAGTGAACAGAGAGACACCGGCAGCGAGCTTTATACCCGAAAGAATAGCAAATCTCGAAGACTATGTTCCCGTTGAAACCGACGTAAAAGTGAAGCTGGACGCAAACGAAAACCCGTATCCGATGCCAGAGCCGCTGCGGGCGCAGCTTGCGGAGCTTGCGCGCTCGCTCGACTTTGCCCGCTATCCAGACCCTTATGCAAGGGAGCTTATCGGCAAATTTGCCGAAGTTTACGGCGTGCGCCCCGAGCGCGTGGTTGCCGGCTGCGGCTCGGACGAGGTGCTGCATCTTTTGTGCCAGACGCTGCTTTGCGAGGGCGCGGAGGTCGTGACGGCGCTGCCCGATTTCTCGATGTACGCCTTTTATGCCTATCTTGAGGGCGGCAGGCAGGTTACGGCAAAACGCGGCGCAGACGGGCAGATTGATTTCGGCGAGCTGAAAAGGATAGCCTCCTCCGGCGACTGCAGGTGCGTGATGTTTTCAAACCCGTGCAACCCGACCGGCGCCGTCGCCCCGCGCGATGCGGTGCTTGAATTTGTGCGGTCGGTTTCATGCCCCGTTATAGTCGACGAGGCATACGGCGAGTTTTGCACCTCCGATTTTTCGGTGCTGGATATGGCGGGCAGTCTGCCGAATCTCATAGTGCTTAAAACACTGTCAAAGGCATTCGGGCTGGCGGGGCTGCGAGTCGGTTTTGCTGTCGCTTGCGAGGATATAGTGCGCGCGGTGAAAAGGGTGAAAAGCCCGTATAATCTCAACTCCTTTTCGCAGGCGGCGGGTGTGGCGGCGCTCGGGCGGGCGGATGAGGTCTTTGCGCAGGCGAAAGTGATAGGCGAGATGACAAAAGCGATGTACAGCGCCCTGGCCGGGCTTGCCGAGCTCGGCGGATACGAGCCGGTCGAGCCGGGCGCAAACTTTGTGCTGCTCAAGTTTGGCGACGGAAGCCGCGCGCAGAGCCTGCATGCAGAGCTTTTGCGGCGGGGGATAAGCGTGCGGCTGATGCCGGGCGCCCTGCGCATCACCTGCGGCACCCGTGAGGAAAACAGGCTGCTGCTACAGGAATTTGAAGATATATTAAAGGACGGTATAAAAGCATGAGAGAGGCGCAGATTAGCCGCAAGACGCGCGAGACCGCCATTACAATGAGACTGGCTATTGCAGGCGAGGGAGCCGGGGGGTTTTTCGGCAGCAGCGGAATCGGTTTTTTCGACCACATGCTGTCCTCGTTTGCTGTGCACGGCGGGTTTAAGATAGAGGCAAACATTGAAGGCGACCTTTATGTGGACGGGCACCACTCGGTCGAAGATACCGGCATCGTGCTCGGCAGGCTGTTTGCGCAAATCTTGGGCGACAGAAGCGGGATAGCGCGATTCGGCAGCGCCTATGTCCCGATGGACGAGTGCCTCGCGTTTGCAGCTGTGGATATTTCGGGCCGTCCGTTTCTTGTGCTTGATGCCGAGTTCAGCGCACCGCAGATAGGCGGCTATGACACGCAGCTTACAAAGGAATTTTTCCGCGCGCTGGCATTTAACATGGGCGCGACGCTGCATTTGCGGCTTGAGTACGGCGGAAACGCACACCACGAGACCTGTCTCTTATAC
>DGDL01000071.1 GCA_002385415.1 Clostridiales bacterium UBA3953 | reverse complement strand
GAGCGCATGCGCACAGTTATGATATGCGACGAAAAAGGGCCACTTTGGATACCCGGTGTCGCTGTGCGCGACGGCTGTGAAGCGCAGCCCGACGACCGGGAAAACACATTAATTTTAGTACATTTTTTTGTTTAAGGAGTCATAGATGGCCAAAGTCATTGACGATATTGAACGGGTGCTGGTAGACGAGACAGAGATTCTTACGGCAGTTAAAAGAATAGCATCCGAAATTGACGCATATTATAGAGATTCGACCGCGTCCGGAAAGAAACTTTTGCTTTTGGGAATTTTAAAAGGGTCTGTCGTCTTTATGGGCGACCTGATGAAGCACATCACCGTCCCGGTGGAAATCGACTTCATGAAGGTTTCGTCCTACGGCAGATCGACTAAATCCAGCGGCAGCGTCAACATCATGCTGGACCTGTTCCGCAGCGATTTGCCGCAAACCGATATACTTATAATAGAGGATATAATCGACAGCGGCAGGACACTTTCCTATCTCACCGAATATCTGCTCCTGAAAGGCGCACACTCGGTTCGCACCTGCACACTGCTCGACAAACCGCAGCGTCGTGAAGTTGATTTCAAAGCCGACCATGTGGGTATAATAATACCCGACGAATTTGTCGTCGGCTATGGGCTTGACTATGCCGAACGCTATCGCACGCTGCCATATATCGGTATACTTAAACCGGAAATATACAACAGTAGCAATAAATATTGAAAGATAAGCGTATAAAATGAAAAATAACTATAAGATTATCATTTTCTACGTCGCGCTTATTGCTGTAATTCTTATCGCAACGGCAACGCTGTTTAGCAATATGCAAAGCGATAATCTGATTTACAGCGATATCATCAACATGTTCAAAAGTGAGCAGGTCAAACAGTTTGAGGTTGACGAAAACAACGTCCTCACCGTACTGACTCACGACAACCGAACATATTCATATAAACTGCGCGACTTCAGTTTGTTCTATTATGACCTGGGCGAGCTTATTTTAGAGCAGCACGAAGCGGGTATAATAGAGGCATACAACTATCCTCCTGCGGTTGAGATACCGTGGTGGGTAAGCATGCTGCCCTATGTGGTCATCATCACGCTGATGATAGTGCTTTGGATCTATGTGATGAATCAGGCCACCGGCAAGGGCGGCAAACTCAATACTTTCGGAAAGGCGCGTGCCAAGCTCGGCTCCGACGAAAAGAAGAAAGTATACTTCAAGGACGTCGCGGGCGAAGAGGAGGAAAAAGAGGAGCTTCGCGAGGTTGTGGAATTTCTCCGCGACCCCCAGAAGTTTACCAGACTCGGCGCGAGAATACCGCGCGGAATTTTGCTGGTCGGCCCTCCCGGCACGGGTAAAACCCTGCTTGCAAAAGCCGTCGCGGGCGAAGCCGGTGTTCCCTTTTACTCCATTTCAGGCTCCGATTTCGTCGAGATGTATGTCGGCGTCGGCGCCGCGCGCGTTCGCGACCTGTTTGAAACCGCAAAGAAAAATCCCGCCAGCATTATATTTATAGACGAGATAGACGCCGTCGGACGTCACCGCGGCGCGGGCCTCGGCGGCGGTCACGACGAGCGCGAGCAAACGCTCAACCAGCTGCTGGTCGAAATGGACGGCTTCGGCTCAAACGACGGTGTGATTGTTCTCGCCGCGACCAACCGCCCGGATATACTCGACCCGGCGCTGTTGCGCCCCGGCCGTTTTGACAGGCAGATTACCGTCGGTTATCCCGACGTTCGCGGGCGCGAAGAAATCCTGAAAGTCCACGCGCGGGAAAAGCCGCTTGAGGCGACCGTCGACCTTTCTAAGATAGCAAAAACCACCGTCGGATTTACCGGCGCGGATCTTGCCAACTTGCTCAACGAAGCGGCATTGCTTGCCGCCCGCAAAAACAAGTCGCTTATCGGCATGGAAGACCTTGAAGAAGCGATGCTGAAAGTGCTTGTTGGTCCCAAGAAAAGGTCAAAGGTCATCACGGACAAGGAAAAGAAGCTCACTGCATATCACGAGGCAGGCCACGCCATTGTAACGCGTGCGGTGAAACCCGAATCCCCGATTCACCAGATTTCGATTATTCCTACCGGCCGCGCGGGAGGATATACGCTTTCTCTGCCTCAAGATGACCGCAACTATATGTCCAAACGCGATATGGAAGCCGAGATTGTTTCCCTGCTTGGCGGCCGCGTGGCCGAAAAGATTGTGCTCGGCGACATATCCACCGGTGCATCCAACGATATACAGCGCGTTACCTCAATTGCGCGCAACATGGTAACCCGTTACGGCATGTCCGACTCGCTCGGCCCGGTAGTATACGGCTCCGAGCATGGCCAGGATGAAGTCTTCCTCGGCCGCGACTTCTCCACGATTCGGAACTATTCCGAAGAAACTGCGTCTAAGATAGATGCAGAAATAAGGCGTATCGTGGACAACGCATACGCAGCCGCGCACAAAATCCTTGAGGAAAATAAAGACAAGCTGCATTTCATCGCCGCTTACCTTTTCAAAAACGAGGTCATGGACCAGGATCAGTTCAACGCTGTCATGGAAGGCGACCCGACTTTTGAAGAGCTTGAAGAGATGGCCGCGGAAAAGCGCCGCCGCAGCGAAGAGGAAAATCAGGCGCGCGCCAAACGCGACGAAGAAGAACGCCGCCGCCAGGAGGAAGAGCGCGCCAGACGCGAAGCCGAAATGCACAGAAGTCTTGAATCCGGCATGGACGCCTATGCGCGGCTCAGCCGCAAGGAAGACAAAAGCGACAAAAGCGATCGCGACAGCGATACCCAAAATTGACGGCAGACCAATCGCTCGCATTTTGCTTGCTTATAAATTCGGTAACAACCGGGGTTTGCGGCTGCGCCGCTCCCGGTTGTTTTTTGCCGTAAAATTTTATTGAGGTAAGCTTAGCACATATTATGCAAAACGCTGTCAAAGCAAAAAAACGAAAATCTCGCATCAAAAATATCTGCGCCTATACCGGAGCCGGGCTCGTCACAATTTGCGTCGCTTGCGGGCTTTTATATTACCTTTTTGTGTTTTCGGGCATACCTTTATTCAGCTTTTGGCGGGACATCTGGATTGAAACCGCCATGACCACGATGAATCACCAGTGGCTGGCAACCTCTTTTATCCCGCAGGATATAATAGACGAGGTCATGTCAAGGCAAAACCGCAATCCCGACATTGTCGGCGGCCTTTATCCGGCGGCCGTCACAGCTCCCGAAACCGCCGTCCCCGATGTGCCCGGGCCTGCTGCCGATGACACCGTGCCGGAAACTCAAGCCTGCACAGACGATGCCGGCACCGGTAAAACCGACATACTCGGCCAGTCGGATATTGTAGAAGGCGAGCCGGATTATGCCGGTTACAAGGTTTTGGTAAACGATGTCGAGCAAGGCATTGTTATATCCGAGATAGTCGGCCAAGGCTACAGGGGGCGAATCATGCTGGTCGACGACCCGTCGCGCGTATATGTCGCGACGACGCCGTATAAAAATGTCGAGGGCATGCGTATCCTCTCAATGCTCGACCATTACGGCGCGGTCGCGGGCATAAACGCAAGCGGCTTCCCCGACCCCGAGGGCGAGGGCAACGGCGGAAAAGTCGTGGGGCAAACCTTTGCAAACGGCGAATACTGGGGCAGCTATGTAAACTGGACCGGCAGCATACTCTTGACACAGGACAACCGGCTCATAGTCGGCAATGTGCGCGACTGGGACGCATACAATGTGCGGGGCGGCATCCAGTTCGGTCCGGTGCTGATTGCGGACGGCGAAATTCAGGTTGAGGGGTCTGCCGGCTGGGGTATTCAGCCGCGCACCGCGATAGGCCAGCGCGCCGACGGCGCCGTTGCGCTTGTAGTCATAGACGGGCGCGACCTCACCTACAGCGTCGGCTGCACTGTGGGCGAGCTTGCAAAGATTCTCCATAAATACGGGGTCGTAAACGCCGCCTGCTGCGACGGCGGCGCAAGCTCTATCATGGCTTACAAAGGCGAGGTCATCACCCGCAACTCGTCTGCCAACCCGACCTTAGGGCGAAGGCTTCCCAATGCCTTTCTCGTCGCACCTAAAAAGCCGGCGGACAGCTAATAACGGGCGCTCTTTTCCCCTGCTCGGCGTACTGGTCGCAGAATGGGCTGAAACCATACATAAAACGGGCGGCTTACTCTGAAAGTAAGCCGCCCGCTCGGTTTAGGCGCCGGTTTGAGCTACCCTGTATACGAGCTGCCCTGTAGCAGCGACTGGACGATTTGCTGCATCTCCTTTTTTGACTTTGCATTGCGCGCCCGGTTTAGATATTCCTCTTTCTTTTGCTCGCTCAGCGCCGCAAATGCCTCCATACCTCCGGGATGCATCGCCAGTGCCATCCCAAAACCTACCGGAATACCGTCGTTTTGCAGTTTGTTTTGGTCCGTACAAATCACCTCCGCCGGTATTATGCGAAAAGCCGCGCATTTTAATACGCAAATTGGCGGTATTTCCCGGGACATACGACGCCGCCGCCCCATTCAAGCGCTGCTTGAACTTCTCAACTTCAAACTAAAGAAACAATTGATTTACAAACGCCGCTTGAGCTGATATACTGAACCAAACAAATATCGAGGGAGGTTGCAACACATGGCAAGCAGCGAATCCGATAGAAGCAGCGCAATCGAAAAATTCGGCGCCACACTCGCAGAGCTAAGAGTTCGCCGGGGGCTGACTCAAGCGGCGCTCGCGCAGCAGCTCGGCGTGACTCACCAGGCGGTCAGCCAGTGGGAATGCGGCGACACGATGCCGGACATACTGCTTTTGCCGAAGCTCGCGGGGATTTTCGGGGTCAGCATCGACAACCTTTTCGGCGGGCCGGAGCCCATCCAAGCGGATATCGCGCGCGAGGATATACCCCAGGACGACGGCAAACTGCGCGCAGTGCTGTTTATCGGCAACAATATGGTGAAATCGCAGAAAATCATGCAAGTGCTCGCCGGCGACAAGCGCATTGTGTTCAAATACCAAGGGCCGGCACTCAATGTCGAAAGCCACATGTCGCTCGAGTGCGGCGATGTCGGCGGCAATGCGACTGCCGCCCACAGCATGAGGTGCGGTGACGTCAAAGGCAGCGCCAAAGCCGGACATTCGATGAACTGCCAAAACGTCGGGCAGGATGCTTCCGCCGGTCACGCCATGACGGTTGGCGGCGATGTCGGCGGCGACGCGAAAGCCGGACACTCGCTGACCTGTGGAAACGTCGCAGGAAATGTTAAGGCCGGCCACTCGGTGAATGTCAAAGGCTCTGTCGGCGGCTCCCTCAAAAGCCGCTGAAACCCTCTTTTTTAGCTGCAAACCCTCTTGACAATCCGCGTGTGTGGGTGTATAATAATCGCACATGCGGATATAGTCTAATGGTAAAACCTCGGCTTCCCAAGCCGATGATGCGGGTTCGATTCCCGTTATCCGCTCCAATCAGGTGGGATGCTCATAAGTGAGCTTCCCACCTTTGTTATTTGCATTTAGTAATGCCTATCCCGCCGGTGATTGGCCATGTTTTCTCATTGTCAAAAAGCAGCTTTTCCGCAAAACGCGAAACGAATATGTAAATGGAAAGAAAAAGCTATCGCCTCCCGCTAATTTGCTATACTACTTCGAGCTTGCCGGCCGTAAAACTTCGCCGACCAAATTATTAACAAAGTTAATATTGTAATATTTGCGGATTCGCTGTATAATTAACATAATATAGCTTCAGGAGCCGATAATATATCGGAAGGACTAAACTTACACATGACCCAAGACCCTTTAAAATTCAAACATGTCACGCCGCGCGCGCTGGTTGCCCATGACCTTTCCTGTTTCGGGCGCTGTGCGCTGACCGTTGTGATACCGGTGCTTGCGGCGGCGGGCGTCCAGCCGGTGCCGCTGCCGACGGCGCTCATGTCCACCCACACCGGCGGGTACACCGGATTTTCAATGCTGGACACAACGCACGAGATGCGGGCC
>DGDL01000047.1:2141-8841 GCA_002385415.1 Clostridiales bacterium UBA3953 | reverse complement strand
TCGCGACCGGTCGACGAGTATATGCGGAACTCCCTGCCGCCGAAATCTTTTTCGGGCAAATCGTCAGGGATTGCCATTCGCGCCTCGAGCTCGGTGGTCTCGCTTTCGGTGACCGCTGCAGTCGTATCAGCCCCGCCGCCGTCCCCCTGTCCGGCACAGGACGCCGCCGGTGTGGTCAGCACCAAAATAAGCGCAAGGAAAATAGCGAGCTTTTTCATTGCTTTTCTTCCCCCTGTTTAAAATGATTGAGATTGATATTGTCGTCAAGTTTGGGAATACCGTCCGGATTACTGCAGGCTGCGAGGCGGCACTAAAATGGGGACGCTATGTGCCGAGCCGCTCCTCCAGTTTTTCATAAGAGGTCGTTATCTGCTTCAGTTTTGCATTAAGCGATTTCTCGTTTCTGGCATAAAGCGAGGCAAAATCTCTCGACGGAGTGCCGTAAAACAGCGTGTTGAGCATGCCGTTGATGTCGGGTATATAAACGTACGAAAAGTCGATGACCCGCACGTCGTTTATAATATCGAGCACCTGAACCGACTCGTCGTCGTAGGTGAACTTCTGTTTGAGCGCGATTTCATAGTATGCGGGGAAAATCTGCTTGTAGCCCTCCGCGCTCATCGCCTCGAAAATCATACCCGAAAAGTCGGTGTCCTGCGACGTTATCGGGAACAGCAGGAACCGGTCGGTGTACTCGGCATAATAGCTGTCCTGCGCCTCGTCAAGCTTTGGCTGCATGACTATTCCGTAGTTGACGTCGGTGTAGCGGTATTTGTCCACCGCGTCCGAGATATAGCCGAACGCAAACAGCGCGCGCTTTGAGCCGAAAATCTTTTCCGCTCCCTCAAAATCGCGTATCAAGCCGCCGGCGGATTCGTGCAGCAGCGAGTACATCTTTTCGACGAGAGTCAGCGTGCGCTCGTTGTTAACGCCCAGCTCGAGCCCGCCGTCCTCGGTCTTGATAACCGGATTGAGCCTGTACTGCTCGAGATAGCAGTATATCGGCCCTTTTGCGACATAGCCGAACAGGTCGTCGTCGTCCCGCGTGCTGTTGCCGTTGAGGTCCTCGTATGTATCCTTTACAAGCGAGATAAACCTGTCCAGCGTCCAGGTGCCGTCGAAAACGTATCCGTACGGCTCCTCCATGTTATAGTCGACGAGCAGGTCTTTGTTAAAATATATAACTCGCGTCCAGTGAAAGCCGCGGTAGCTGAAGTTGGAGCTTGCCAAAAACATCTTGTCGCGATATGTCAGCGACTCCACCGCGTGAGAAGGCCACCAGGGCTTTGTATAGTTGAGGTGAGGAATATCGTACAGGTTTAAAAGCAGTCCCTGAACCGCAAGTCCGCCGGACAGCGAGTCGTGGTTTTCGGCAATCTCAAAAGCGTCGTCGCCCGCGGTGATTGCCGTTCGAATCTTATCGTTGTGACCAACGTCGTCGCCGCCCGATTCTATGTTGACGACATCGACGCCGAAACGCTCTTCGGTTGTGGCGATTGCATTAAATATGGCGTCGTTTATGACTTCGCCGTTCTGCTCTTCGGCATAAAAAGTGGTCTCGCGCCCGGGCGACGAGTAGATGCGAAACTCCCTGCCGCCAAAATCCCTTTCGGGCAGCTCGTCTGAGATAGCCATTCGAGCGTCTATCTCCGAAGTTTCGCTTTCCGCCGCCGTCTCTGCCGTTGTGGTTGCGGCGGCTTCTTTTCCGCCGGCACATGACGGCAATATAGCCGTCACTATGGCTGCCAAAGCCAGCAAAAGCGAGAGTTTTTTCATTGCTTTCTCCTTTGCCAATATATATCAGTAAACGTGGTGGTAAGGCTCCTATAGTGCTGCCGCCCGTATGCCGGCACCGCGTCACATGACTTCCGCCGCAAACACGCCGGGCAGCTCGGCTATAATATCGGAGGGCAGCATCGCGCGCCGGGTGAGCCGCTCGGAGGCGCGCCGCGCCGCCTCTGCATGCAATGCGCAGCCCGCAGCGGCCGCGAGCTTTGGCGGCACCCCCTGTGCCAAAAGCGAGGCTGTTATGCCGGCGAGCACGTCGCCGCTGCCTCCCTTTGCAAGGCCTGAGTTGGGCGCCCCGCAGCGCAGCACCTCGCCGTCCGGCGAAGCGATGTGCGTGACAAAATCCTTGAGCACAACAGTACAGCCGAGCCGGCTTGCAAACTCAGATGCCGATCCTGCGGGGTTTTCTTTTATTTCGCCAATCCCAAGCCCGGTCAGGCGCGAAAACTCGCCGACATGCGGCGTTATGGTCGCGCGGGCGCCAAGCTTTTCGAGCGGCTTAATGTCGCCCTGCATGCAGTTGAGCGCATCGGCGTCAAGCAGCACGGGTATGCCCTCCGTATGCTCCGCAGCCCACTCGACTATCGAGCGCGTTCTCGCAGAGTTGCCCAGCCCACAGCCCAAAAGCAGAGCGGTCGAGCCGGCCGCCGCACGCTCCATCGCCTCGAGCGCCTGCCCGGGCAGCGGCAAGCCGTCGGGGCAGTCGGGCAGCGGCAAAAATATGCACTCGCACACTTGCGCCGCGCAGGCCGCGACCACGCACTCGGGCGCGGCAAGCCGCACTATGCCGACCCCGCAGCGCAGCGCCGCCGAAACCGCGAGCACCGCCGCGCCGCGATAGGGCACGCTCCCGCAAACGGCGGTCAGCGTGCCGAATGTACCTTTATTGCCGCGCTCGTCGCGTGCGGGCAGCGCACAAAACGCGTCGGCAAAAGCAAAGTCGGCTACTCGGGCGAGCATTTTACCGGCGTTTTTGGGCGACAAGCCACTCGATAAGGTCGGTCTGTTCGTATGTATGTGTCCAGCTGTCGTGCTGAACGCCCGGATAGATTGTAAGCTCGGGGCTGCCTCCCTCCTGGCGCAGCTTTTCGACGGCCTCAATCGAGTTTTGGGCAGGCACAACCGGGTCATCCTCGCCATGGAACACGCGCATCGGCATGTTTTTGAGTGCGCCGACCCGCCATGTCATCGCGCCGCCGCAGATAGGGGCGAGCGCCGAGAAAAAGTCGGGGTTCTGCATGCCTATCTCCCATGTGCCGAAACCGCCCATCGAAAGGCCGGTCAGGCTGACCCTGTCGCGGTCGACACCGTATTCGTCGCAAACATGCACAATAAGCTGCATGACCTCCGGCGCGAGCATGTTCCAGGTCGTGTTTTCCGGGCACTGGGGTGACAGCGTGACAACACGCAGGCCGCGCCAGTCGGGGTCGGCGGAAAAAAGCTTAGGTATGCCGTGCACGCGCAGCTTCGCGATGTCGGAGCCGCGCTCACCGGCGCCGTGCAGGAAAACAATCAGCGGCAGCTTCTCTTTCGACGGGTCAAAGCCGGTCGGAGTGGTGATAAGGCAGCCGAAATCGACGGTGCCTACTCGAGGAACCGAGTATATCGTTTCTTTAACCATATCGTTTACCTCATAAACAATTATTCAATCAAACCAGATGATAACACACAATAGCGCAAATATCAATACATTATTTCGAAAAATTGAATAAACTTGGGGCAAAATTGCGCTGCCAAAAATATGGCCGCATGCTATGGACAAAAAAGGGCAGCTATGCTATAATAAATGATAACTGTTATTTTTTATAGGGGGCGCCCGTCATGGAAAATAGCCGCTTTTTAGAGTACAGGCGAGAGATTCCCGTCGAAATTGAAACCGACGTGTTTGTCGCGGGCGGAGGACCCGCGGGCGTCGCCGCTGCGATTGCGGCCGCGCGCTGCGGCGCGCGGGTATTTATTGCTGAATCGACAGCCAATTTCGGCGGCGCGGCGGTGAATATGCTTATTCCCTGCCACATGACATTCGGTGACGGCGAAAATTTCCTTGCCGCCGGAATCGGACGCGAAATCTACGATTATATGAAAGAGCGGGCGGAGGGCGGATACCGCAAGTACACCCCTCCCGCCATACCGGTTGAGCTTTACAAGCGCTGCTGCGACGAGCTTGTGGAGGCGTCGGGCGCCGATTTCATGTTCCACACCACCGTAATTGACGCAGTGCGGGATGGAGAGCGCATCGACAGCGTTGTCTGCGCCGCAAAAGGGCATATTTTCGCCGCGCGCGCCAAGGTGTATATCGACTGCACCGGCGACGGTGAGCTTTCGGCAATAGCCGGCGCCGAGTGCGAGTACGGCGACCGGGACGGCAGGGTCATGGCAACCACCCTGTGCAGCATCTGGGCGGACATCGACTGGACGCGCGTCGTGCCGCCCGACTCGCGCGAGCTGGAGCGCGCGTTTGCCGACGGAGTGTTTTCCAACATCGACCGCCACCTGCCCGGCATGTTCCGGCTTTCGGAGGGCGAGGCGGAGGGGATGGGCGTCGGCGGGCTGAACGGCGGCCACATCTATGACGTCGACGCGCGTTCTGCAAGGTCGCTGACACGCGGTATAATCGCCGCGCGGCGCCAGCTTGACGAGTACAAGAAATACTACCGCGAATATCTCACCGGATTTGAAAAAGCGCATCCCATAATCTCGGCGCCGCAGCTGGGCATCCGTGAAAGCCGGCGCGTTATGGGCGAATATGTCATGACGCTGGACGACTTCCTCAATCGCGCCTCGTTTGAGGACGAGATAGGGCGCTACAGCTATCCCGTCGACATTCACTCGCCCACAAACGACGATACCGGCTACAGGAAATTTGCCGACGAGCACCAGCGCTATCGCTATAAAAAAGGCGAAAGTTACGGAATACCCTATCGCGCGCTTGTGGTGCGCGGGCTTGACAACCTGCTGGTCGCCGGGCGCTGCATTTCCGCCGACAGGTACATACAATCGTCCATCCGCGTTATACCGGGCTGCTATATTACCGGTCAGGCTGCCGGGGTCGGAGCGGCGGTCGCCGCCTCGTCCGGCAAACCCGCGCGCGATGCCGATATAACCGAGATACGCCGAACACTTGCAAAGCTCGGCGCATACCTGTAATATTCAAAGCAAATAACCTGCGCGCTGTCCGGCGCGCTGCACTTTTAATTTTTTACGGAGACAAGTGTGCATGGATACGATACTAAAGCTGCTTGAAGAAAACGGACAGCTGACGGCCGAGCAAATCGCGGTTATGCTCGGCAAAACCGAAGAAGAGGTTAAGGCCGCGATTAAACAATACGAAGACACAGGCGTCATAATCGGCTACACGACGCTTATCGACTGGGACAAAACCGACCGCGAATATGTATCCGCTATTATCGAGCTGAAAGTCACGCCCCAGCGCGACAAAGGTTTTGACCGCATAGCAGAGAAAATCTACAACTATCCCGAGGTCACAAGCGTTTCGCTTGTGTCCGGCGGGTTTGACCTTTTGGTAACGATTGAAGGCAAAACGCTGAAGGATGTCGCCTATTTCGTCGCCAACAAACTCGCGCCGATGGAAGATGTCATTTCCACCGCGACTCACTTCGTGCTGAAAAAATACAAAGACAAGGGCATCGTCTACGGCGCACCCGAGGTCGACGAGAGGGGCAATATCCTGTGACCGACTACAGTCGACTGCTTTCACCGAAGGTACAGGCGCTCAAACCGTCGGGAATCCGCAAATTTTTCGATTTGCTGGACGAAATGAAAGATGCGGTTTCCCTGACTGTCGGGCAGCCGGACTTTGTGACCCCTTGGCACATCCGGGAGGCGGCTATCGAAAGCCTGGAGCGCGGCAAAACATATTACACGTCCAACAGCGGGCTTGCCGAGCTGCGCTCGGAAATATCCAAATACCAAAAACGCCGGTTCGGGCTGGAGTATGACCCGCAGAGCGAGGTTATAGTAACCATCGGCGGCAGCGAGGCCATTGACCTTGCGCTGCGCACGATAGTCTGCCCGGGCGACGAGGTTATATTGCCTGTCCCCGCCTTTGTCTGCTACGAGCCGCTGATAAAGCTCGCAGGCGGCACCCCGGTGCTGATAAAAACCAAAGAGGAAAACAAATTCAAGCTGACGCCCCAGGAGCTGCGCGCCGCCATCTCGCCCAAGACCAAACTGCTGATTCTTCCCTACCCCAACAATCCCACCGGCGCGGTCATGGATGCCGATGACGTCGCCGCAATAGCCGACGTTTTGCGCGGCACCGACATCCTGATTTTGTCCGACGAGATTTACGCGGAGCTGACCTACAGCGGAAAGCACGTTTCGATAGCCTCCATGCCCGGCATGCGCGAACGCACCGTTATCGCCGCCGGCTTTTCAAAGGCATACGCGATGACCGGCTGGCGGCTCGGCTATACGCTTGCGCCGGCAGAGATTACAAGCCAGATGGTAAAAATACACCAGTTTGCGATAATGTGCGCGCCCACGCAAAGCCAGTATGCCGCGATAGAGGCGCTGCGCGCGGGGGACGAGGACATCGAAATGATGAAAGCGGAATATGACCGCAGGCGCCGCTACATAGTGGACAGGCTGCGCAAGCTCGGTCTGCCTTGCTTTGAGCCGGAAGGCGCGTTTTATGTCTTCCCCAACATCGGCGGGTTCGGCATGACAAGCGATGAGTTTTGCGAAAAGCTGCTCTATGAGGAGCGCGTCGCCATCGTGCCCGGCACCGCATTCGGCGAATGCGGTGAGGGATTTGCCAGAATCTCGTATGCTTACTCGGTAAAACACATCGACATAGCTCTCGAGCGCATCGGAAAATTTATGGAAAGACTGAAATAATGCAAGCGGGAACGGCCGTCCGTTCCCGCTGTTTGTATGCCTTTTTTCGCCG
>DGDL01000047.1:1794-1996 GCA_002385415.1 Clostridiales bacterium UBA3953 | reverse complement strand
GCCGTTCGCTTTTGACGCGGCTGCGGTGATGCTGTGCCCCGCAATGTTCCTTGTAGACGGTACGGCACATAAACCGCGTGTTGCCCGAACCGGACCGCGTTGTTCCCATTCACAGGCAGGCGCATAAAACACATGCGCGTCCAATACGACTAAAGCTATCTTTTCCTATTATATAAGAATACAATGGCAGCCGCAGTGTGCG
>DGDL01000047.1:0-1540 GCA_002385415.1 Clostridiales bacterium UBA3953 | reverse complement strand
GCGCGTCTTGCGCGCTTTCGCTTTATCCGCTCTGCGGGGCGGATTTTTCGAGCCGCAGCGGCGCTTTCTCTCTGAATGTCGGCACCTCGTCCCGCAGTTTAAGCACGCATACGGTGTTTATGACCGTCATCATCGCCAGCGCCGCGTCGGCGGCATCCCACGCGACCCCCTCCGAGGCGATGGAGCCAACGGCGCAAAACGCCGCACAGCAGCAAAGGTAAGCGGCGCGCAGCCCTCCACTGTGTTTGCCGACAAGGAAGCGAAGCGCTTCGGCGCCGTAATGCGACCAGCATATAACCGTCGCAAGCGCGTACATGCAGATGGAGCTGCCGATAAACGAAACCGCCAACCTCGCCGCCGCGTCGCAAAACTCGGGCGACGCGCCAAGCATGCTCTCGACCACGGTATAAATGCCTCTGCCATAGGCCATAGACACCGCCTCCATGCCCCCGCCGAGCAGAGCGCTGCTGCCGGGGAAAAGCCTTCGAGCTATAAGCAGCACAAACGCGGTCAGCCCGCACAGCACAATGGTGTCGGCGAAAACCTCAAACACGCCCCATGCGCCCTGATCCGCCGGCGAGCGGGTGTCGGCGGCGGCATGCGCTATGCCCGAGCTGCCGCAGCCCGCCTCGTTTGAAAATATCCCGCGCGCGACCCCAAATCGCAGTGCGGCGAAGTTGAACATTCCCATCAGCCCGGCAACACCCGCACCGGGCGCCGTCTCCGGCAAAAACGCCGACCTGACGATATCCGCCATCACCTCGGGCAGCATCCCGGCAAACGGCAGTATAATGCACAGCGACAACACCGCATATCCCACAGTCAAAAACGGTATCAGCCGCACGGTGACCTCTGAAATACCGCTGATGCCGAACACCGTGACGGCCAGCATCAAAATGCCGATTGTCGCGCCGGTCGCCAGCTTCGGTATATCGAACGCACCCGCCATCCCGTCGGCGGCGGCTTTGGTCTGGATAACGCAGCCGAGCGCAAACGAGTCGACCGCCAGCACCGCCGCATACAGCTTTGCCGTGCGCCGATAGCCCAGCCCGTCACGTATGTAGTAAAACGGCCCGCCGTAATATGATGGCGCATCCTCCCCGCCGGCGCTTTCCTCCGCCCGGCGGTACTTGACCGAAAGCGCGACCTCGGCGTATTTGAGCGCCATCACCAGCAGCGCGCTGACCCACATCCAAAACACCGCCCCCGGGCCGCCCAGCGAAATCGCAGACGCGACGCCCACGATGTTGCCCACGCCCAGCGTCCCCGCCAGCGCAACCGTAAGCGCGCGGAACGGGCTGATACCTGTGGCAGTGCTTTTTATTGTCAGCACCCGGAAAATCCGAACGGGAGAAAGCCTGAGTTTGAATGTGAAATATATGCCGGAAAGCAACAATACGGTTGTCACAATTGGCGCTAAAATGTGACTGTTAACAAATGATAGCACAGTACCGCTCCCATTGAGTATTTATTGTTTTATACTTATATGCTGATATGTTAATATTTACCTCGTTATTTAACAGATAATGTGAGAGAGTAA
>DGDL01000026.1:13840-14134 GCA_002385415.1 Clostridiales bacterium UBA3953 | reverse complement strand
AGATGTGTATAAGAGACAGATATAAAGCTGCGCGATTGCTATGGCGCGGAGCAGCTCCCACGGGATAAGCTGGGGTAGCACAGTGTTCGGCAGCGACTCCTCTTCGCGGAAAACCATCATCATCTCGGGAGGTTCGCCGCGCCTGCCCGAGCGCCCGAGCCGCTGCAGGAAGTTTGAGACTGTAAACGGCGCGTCGAGCTGCACAATGCGCTCAAGTTTGCCGATGTCGATACCCAGCTCGAGCGTCACCGTAGCGCAGGTGACCACGCTCTCCTCCTCGGACTTGAGCCTTGC
>DGDL01000026.1:5296-13759 GCA_002385415.1 Clostridiales bacterium UBA3953 | reverse complement strand
GTCGCGTGGGCTCGGAGGTGTGTATAAGAGACAGCTCCTCCTCGGACTTGAGCCTTGCCTCGGCCTCCTCGCGGATTGAGGCTGAAAGAAAGCCGTGGTGGATAAGGTATCTGTCCGGCTCGCCGCGCAGCTCGGCTATCTCGCGCAGCGTTGCGCAGACGTATTCGGTCTCCTCGCGAGAGTTGGAAAACACAAGGCACTTTTTGCCCCGGACGCACTCGTATATATACTCGTAGCCCGGGTCGAGCATCGCGCGGCAGCTTGCCTCGTCTGACGGCTCCTTTGCACCCGGTGGATTGCCGGGTATGCTCGCGGTTTGCGGCGGCGCGCCCGATGCGGCAGCGGGCGCGGTCACATTTGACTGCGTGCCAACTGCGGGCAGCTCGCCCTCTCCCTCACTTGATTTTGCAGCCGCCCAAGCGGCTGACGGCACGCTGCCTGCGTGCAGCTCGCCGCCGAATTTGTTTTGCGGGGCGGGCATGTACTTGCCCGTGTTTGGCATGCCTTTGTATTCCTTTTGCCCGTCCGGAGCCGGCTCGGTTTCGGGCTCGCCGTCCGACTGGTCGGCCTCGGGGTTGTCGATATAAAAATGCTCCATGCCCAGCCGCCATATTATTTTGGACTCGGGCACGACCGGCGCCTGTGTGGAGCGTCCCGAGCCGGCGCCAAGCCAGTCGGCGGCGAGCTGCACGTCGCCTATTGTCGCCGAAAGGCCAACGCGCCGCGGGTGATAGCCGATAAGCCTTGCTATCCGGCCCAGCTGGCAGATTATTTGGCTTCCGCGGTCGCTGCCCATGAGGATGTGTATCTCGTCGATTACGATAAACCGCAGGTCGCCGAATATGCGCGGGATGTCGTTTGAGCGATTTATCAGCATAGCTTCAAGCGATTCGGGCGTGATTTGCAGTATCCCGCGCGGCTCGCGCAGCGCTTTTGTCTTGTGCGACTGCGCGACGTCGCCATGCCAGTGAAACACCGGTATGCCTGAAAGGTCAAGCACGTCGGACAGCCGCTCGAACTGGTCGTTTATAAGGCTTTTCAGCGGAGCGATGTAGAGCGCGCCAAACGACTGCGGCGGGTCCTCGCTCATCAAAGAGAGTATGGGGAAAAAGGCAGCCTCCGTTTTGCCCGAAGCAGTGGACGATGTGAGCAGCAGGTTGTCGTCGGTCTCAAACAGCACGCGCGCGGCTTGTAGCTGCACGCCGCGCAAGCGCTCCCAGCCCTGCCGATAAATATAATCCTGTATAAACGGTGCGAAGCGGTAGAATACTTCCATATAAATTACCCTGTCCCCTGCTTTGGCGGCTCTTTTTTCTCTGTGCCCGAAAGCCATCTTTCGATTTTCTCTTTGTCCTCGTCGGCCAGCGTAGTCAGCCCTCCGAGCGACTCGAGATGGTGGCGAAACTCATGACACAGCGTGGAGCGGAGCAGCGGCTCGAGCTGCTCGGGCGAGTGCCTCGGATACAGCATCATGAAACTGCCATAATAGATAACTATGTAGCGCCCCATTGCGCGGTCGTGACGGTACTCGCCCAAAACGAATATATTGCCCGTCGGCGGAGCGCTCGGATGCAGTTTTGCTTCATCGAGCACTATTATGCCGCCATTGAGGTATCTATAAAACTCCTGCGGCAGCTCGCAGGCGAGCCTGTCAAGTATGGCGTCAAATTGGTGGCGCAATACCATCCGGGCGCTCCCTCCCCCACAGCCTTCAGTTGATTTTCTTCAATTATACATGATAACACTCCGGCTCAATATTTGTCAAGGAAAGCCGGCGGAGTGCTTGTAAATCAATTTAGCTTGACTTGATGCTGCGGTTGTGGTATTATTTGAGCGTCGCGGACATCCCGCGCAAATTTTTTCGCCACATATATTACTTTCGTTTATCGGAGCGTTATGGTATTCAGCAGCACCGTATTTCTGTTTCTATTTTTGCCCGCAGTGCTTGCGGTTTATTTTGCAGTTCCCAAAAAGTTTCGTGCAGCGCGCAATATGGTGCTGCTCGCATTCAGCCTGTTTTTCTATTTTTACGGCGAGCCGAAGGCTATAGTTGTAATGGTCGCCTCCATCGTCGGCAACTATCTGTTTGCGCTGACACTCGACAGCGAAACCGGACTTCGGGAAAAACCCGCGCGCCGGGCGATGACAGTGCTTGCGACGATATTTAATTTGGCGATTATCGGGTATTTTAAATATGCGGGATTTGTTGTCGAAAACCTGAACCTGATTTTGGGAGGCAGGCTCACGGTACCCCAAATAGCCATGCCAATCGGAATATCGTTTTTCACGTTCCAGGGCATGAGCTATGTTTTTGATGTGGCAAAAGGCGATGTGCCCGCACAGCGCAATGTTTTGTATGTCGCGACTTACATATCGCTTTTTCCACAGCTTGTCGCCGGGCCAATCGTGCGCTATCAGACAATCGCAGACGAGCTCACGTCGCGCGACGAGAATTTGCCCGAATTTTCGGCGGGTATCAGGCGATTTATAATAGGGCTTGCGAAAAAGCTGCTTGTGGCCAATTCGGTCGGCGCGCTGGCAACCGAGATTTTCGCGCTGCCCGCCGCCTTGCTTTCGACAGCCGAGGTGTGGCTGGGTGCGGTGGCGTATTCGCTGCAGATTCTGTTTGACTTTTCCGGCTACTCGGACATGGCTATCGGTCTCGGCCATGTGTTCGGCTTTGCGTTCGACGAAAACTTCAATTATCCATACATAGCGCGCTCGGTCACCGATTTCTGGCGCCGCTGGCACATATCGCTTTCCACTTGGTTCCGCGACTATGTTTATATACCGCTCGGCGGCAACCGGCGCAGCCTGCGGCGGCAGATTTTCAACATCCTTGTCGTTTGGATGCTGACCGGACTGTGGCACGGCGCGGCCTGGAACTTTGTGCTGTGGGGGCTTTACTTTGCGCTGTTGCTCATCGCGGAGAAGCTGTTTTTCGGCAGGCTGCTTGAGCGCCTGCCGCGCGCAGTCGGGCATATTTACACGCTACTTGCGGTCGTGGTGGGCTGGATATTTTTCACCGCGCCGGATTTCGGCACGGCGTTTGCCTGGCTCGGTGCTATGTTCACCCCCACCGCCGGCGTGGAAGGCGGCGCGGCGCATGCGCTTGCGCTGCTTTACGAGCACAAAGCCGAGCTGCTTTTGGGCGCGGTGCTCTGCGTGCCGGTTGCAAAAAAGCTGTCCATGCGGTTTGAGGACAAGCTCGGTTATCGTCTTGTGCGCGACGTGATGACGGCTGCGCTGTTTGTGGTCTGCGTCGCGCGCGTGGTATCGTCTACTTTCAATCCTTTTATTTACTTTAGATTCTGATATGAAACTGCTCAAAGTGCTTGAAAAATACATGCTCACCGTGTTTTTCGTCGCGGTTATATTTTCAGTGCCGGTACTCACCAAAATCGAGCCGCCGAAGGAGCTTTCGGTTGCCGAAAACCGGATGCTCGCGTCACCCCCTTTGCTCACTGCCGAAAATGTGCTTTCGGGCAAATATTTTTCGGGCTGGGAGACTTATCTTTCCGACCACATCTGGGAGCGCGACGGCTGGATTTATCTTGACACCAAGCTTGCGATGTTTGCCGGCCGCCGGGTCGTGCGCGACGTGGTTATAACGCCCGCGGTGCTGCTGCCTTATGTGCCGGCCGACGCGCCCGACGAGAGTGCCGCGGAGCTGGCTGCGAAGATGGCAGAGAGATACGCAAAGCTCGCCCGCCATGTCGAGCGGTCGGGCGGCGTGTTCCTTTACGTCAATGTGCCCGAGCAAAGCTCCATGCTGCGGGCAGCTTATCCCGGCGGGCTTTACACTGGTGGGAGGCGCTACGATTCGCAAAACAAAGCATTTGCCGCCGAGATGGACGAGCTTGGCGTAAACTACCTTGACATGCGGCCGGTGTTTGAGGCAAGCTCGCGCGACGGCACCGGCGCCGAATACTATGCGCGCATCGACCATCACTACAACATGCGAGGCGCGTATCTGACCTATCTGACTTTGTGCGAGATGCTATCGTCGCTCGGAGTGAACGTGCAGGCCAAAACCGACGCGACATTTGTAACACTGCCAAACGTATTCAACGGCTCGCGCGGCAGAAAGATTTATAACCTTACTGATTTCAATGACAAGCTCGAGTATATCGTTTGGGACAGCCCCGTCGCGTTCACACGCTCGGACAACGGCAACCCCGGCGCGCCGAAGGTCTATTTTCTGCCCCCGTCGGACGACGTTGAGGTCGCCTACACGCTCTACATGGGCGGCGACATCGCCGAGACTGTAATCGAGACCGGCCGGTCATGGCTGCCCGACTGCATTATTTTCGGGGATTCGTTTACAAACGCGCTCGAGACTGCGCTCTACTGCTCGTTTGACACCACAGTGGCGCTCGATTTCAGGCACAACAAAGCAAGGACTATATATGATTATATTGAAGAGTACAAGCCCGACGTCGTTATTTGTCTGCGCGACGATACGGCGACGCTGTCAACCGACGGCAACGGGAATCTGCCGGATTGAGGGTGCCATGTAAGCGGCACGAACACAGCCTGGCGGCACGGCACACGTTATAAATAGCCCGGCAGGACAGTTATTTCAATTATTTTGATGGGCGTGGGGACTTTTGTCATAAAAAAGCTCCCATTTTTGCTTGTATATTTTTCCATGCGCGACCTTCAGCGAGCAATATGCCCGAAAACACGAGGAAATCGACCCTCCCGACTTGTTATTTTAATATTTTCGGATTTTTTTCACGCGCTCCCCTTGACAAACAGGCGGTGCGCGTGATATACTTGTAAGGCTTGCAAAATTAACGTTTTTCGTTTTCAATCAACAACACGGAGGAGTAAAATCATCACAATGACCACGTTCATGGCGAAAAAAGAGACCGTCGAACGCAAGTGGTACGTGCTCGACGCCGCCGGCAAGCCACTCGGTAAAACCGCCGTGGCCGCGGCAGAAATACTGCGCGGAAAGCATCGTCCCGAATTCACGCCGCACGTCGACTGCGGTGAATTCGTTATTATAATCAATGCGGAAAAAGCCGTTTTGACAGGCAGAAAACTCGACCAGAAGTTCTATCGCCGTCACTCCGGCTACATCGGCGGGCTCAAGTCCACAAGTTACCGCGAGCTTATGCAGAAGCGTCCGGAGTTTGCTGTGATGCTTGCTGTCAAAGGCATGCTGCCCAAAAACTCTATCGGCCGCAAAGCGCTGACCAGGCTCAAAGTATACAGAGGCCCGGAACACAAACACCAGGCCCAGCAGCCCATCGCACGCGAATTTTAAAGGAATAAAGGAAAGGACGATAATATAAAGATGTACACAAGCGCTAAACCGTATTTCTATGGCACCGGCAGAAGAAAAAAATCCGTTGCCCGCGTGCGTCTTTACCCCGGCACCGGTAAAATCACAATCAACGATCGTGACATAGACGATTATTTCGGGCTTGATACTCTCAAGCTCATCGTCAACCAGCCGTTTGGAGTCACCGGCACAACCGGCAAATTCGACATCGTTTGCCGCGTGCACGGCGGCGGATTTTCCGGCCAGGCGGGTGCCATTCGTCACGGCGTTGCGCGCGCACTGCTGAGCGTCGACGAAGCATACCGTATTCCGCTCAAGAAAGCGGGATTCCTCACACGCGATCCTCGCATGAAGGAGCGCAAGAAGTACGGTCTGAAGGGCGCACGCCGCGCACCCCAGTTCTCAAAGAGATAATCTGGCGTCATGCTTACTCTGGAAGCGGACGGCCCGCCCGCTTTGGCCGAGCCCGGACAGCAGTCATGCAAACTGCGCAAACCCCGCCAGGCGGCGCGGTTTGCCGTGCTGCGTGCTCCCGCTGCTCCGGCGTCCGACATCGCCACATCCGATGCCACCGCACAAGCGGAAAATCGGCCTGACAGCTTTTCCGGACGCCGGACGCTTCCTGCACGCCGTATAATCCCGGCACTTTTGATAGCCGTTGCCGCCGCCGGCGCCGTGCTGCTCGGCGTCGCCGCGCTGGCGGGCATAAAGTCGGGATTTTTCAGTGACGGCAACGCGGCTTTTGCAGTGACGCGGATAACCGTTATTGACGGCAACGAGACCCGTTTAGTTTTCACGCACGCGAAAACTGTCGGGGAAGTCATGGCACTTCTGGGCATCCAGCCCGACGAGGACGACTATATAAACATGTCGCCGGACGCACCGGTGGTGCCCGACATGACGCTTGAGTATCACTCCGTCGAATACAAAAAATATGTCGTCGACGAGATTCTCTATCACGGCACAAAGACCGTCGAGCTGCAGACCATCCCGCGCGGCGAGAAAACAATTGTGCGCCAAGGAAAAAACGGCAGCCTATACCGCGAGGTGCTGGCCGAGTATCGCGACGGCAAGCTTTTTAAAGAAGATATATTAAAAGAAGAGTATGTCCCTCCGGTCGACGAGATTGTCGAGGTTGGAGTGGGCGGGACAATTGTCGGCGCGGACGGCAAGACATATAATTTTTCCCATTATATCGACGTTTTTGCCACTGCATACGCCGCGGAAGGAATCACTTATACCGGTAAAGAGGCGCGTGCCGGCATTGTTGCAGTCGACCCAAGCGTTATACCGCTGGGTACAAAGCTCTATATCAGGGGGGATTATGCCGATATAGGCGTCTGCACCGCCGACGACATTGGCGCCGGCATCAAAGGCAACCACATCGATATCTGTATGGAAGCCGACATAGAATATCTGTTCGAGTTCGGCATCCGTCCCATGCGTGCCTACATACTTGAAGAATAGCCGGGTCGATGACACCACTTCGCGACGCTTGCGGGGATTTTGATACCGCGCGTCGCGTTGGTCGGGACAAAATAAACACATATTTTCGTAAACTGCGGCATGGCGGCTTGCGCCGTGCTTTTTTTGTCCCCAAAATCGTATTTTTCCCCTTCCCCACCCGCCGCCAATAACGCGCACGTGCCGTCTACATGTAAATAACCCCAAGCCAGAAAAATCATGCCACGACTCTTCGCCGTTGGCATGGTTTTTTTACTTTTATTCCGTTTTGCGGTATCACTGTGAACATGCGCTATGCATACATTTAACACGCCATGGCGATAGTCGTAATAAAATATGACCCCCTCCCCCCTGTACCTGCGGCATCCCTCATGCTCCCACATCAGGTTAATATTGTGGGTTGAAATGCTCTGCCGGCTGCGTTATAATACAAACACGCCGTTAAAAAGCGGCGAAATTCACATCCATAAAGAAAACATAACTCAAAATTCGATTAGAAATTGGAGATTATACTTAAAATGAAAAACAATATTATCAAACGCATCATCGCTGCTGCACTCGCAGCGATGGCGGCAATCGCAATCACCGGCGTTTCCGCTTTCGCAGCAAATGCAGAGTGCACTACCCCCGGCCAGTATACCGTCGCCAAGGTATATGTAAACGGCCAGGAAATTGATTGCAGCGGCAATGTCAACATTCAGGAAATTATAGACAAATACGGCGCCAACTGCAAAATAGTAACCGTCGGCCAGAACGGCAACACCGTCGTCCAGACTCCTGCCGAAAAGCCCGCCGACAAGCCGAATCAGGCACCCGTCGAACAGCCGACAGAAACACCGGTACAGAAGCCTGTAGAAAGGCCGGTCGAAATACCTGCCGAGCAGCCCTCTGAAAAGCCGGTTGAGACACCCGCAGAGACTCCGGCCCAGACACCGGCTGAAAATCCTGCATCCGCAGGTTACTCGGTACTGGCTATCGAGCGTGAAGTTGTGCAGCTCGTCAACCAGATTCGCGCCTCCTACGGTCTCGGTCAGCTTACGCTGAACGAAGAGCTGAGCAGGGTTGCGCGCATCAAGGCAGAGGACATGGCGAAAAACCGCTACTTCTCGCACAACAGCCCGACCTACGGCTCGCCGTTTGACATGATGAGACAGTTCGGAATTTCCTATCGCACCGCGGGTGAGAACATAGCAATGGGTTACTCGACCGCCAAGCAAGTCGTCGACGCGTGGATGAACTCCGAGGGTCACCGCGCAAACATACTTAACGCTTCGTTCACCCAGATTGGTGTAGGTTACACAGCAAACGGCAACTACTGGTGCCAGATGTTCATAGGCTAAAACAAAATAAATCTCTAAAGTGTAGAAGCCCCTTTCGTGGGGGCTTCTTTTTTGTTTAGCGGGCGCACATTTTGCTCGAATACGCGTGTCCGGCGCGCCCTGTGCTGCAATATTATGGGGTTTAGCTTGTGGTCATAGGTAGCCGCTCACAAGCACAGTTATAAATCCGGCAGCCGATTAATGAAAATCACTCCAATAAAGACATAACGATCCATGGCATTTTAGCCAAAACAGCCGTTTTGCCGGGTGTAGTGGATCTTCCATAAGTAAGGCCGCTTACCTTGAGATTTTGTTGTTGAAAAAAGCAATATTGCCCTGCCCATTTGGATAAAATTCTGCATCATGTTTCCATTACAGGTTAATATT
>DGDL01000026.1:0-5165 GCA_002385415.1 Clostridiales bacterium UBA3953 | reverse complement strand
TTGTTGAAAATGAAACGCAACACCAAAAAGCGGATCATCGCTGCGGCACTTGGCGCGATTATGGCCATAGCCATCACAAGCATTTCCGCTTTCGCCGCATGCACACCTGCCGGCAAAGAAAGTGCCAACATTACATACACCGCAATCGATTGTTTGAAAAGCAATGACTGCTTTGACAAGATCGACAAGGCTATAAAAAGCAACCTGAAAAACTGCATTTCTAACTTCAAAGATGAGGTCAAAGGTTGCAAAACCGCCACACCGAACATAACCGGCGGCAACAGGGCCGCAAAAATCATCATAAACGGCAAGGAAATCGACTTCGGCGGCAATATAAGCATCTGGGACATCATAAGCAAGTACAGAGAGGCCTGGAACGTACCCGGCGGCAAGGCTCCGGTAGAGACACCCGAAAAGCCGGAAACTCCGGTTGATAAGCCCGTTGAAAACCCGAAGCCTCCGGTTGAGACACCCGAAAAGCCTGTTGAGCCCCCCACAAACTCCTCGGTTTCTGCTATTGAGCGCGAGGTTGTCGCTCTTGTAAACCAGATTCGCGCCTCCTACGGTCTCGGCCAGTTGACCCTAAACGAAGAGCTTAGCCGGGTCGCGCGCATCAAGGCGGAGGACATGGCGAAAAAACGCTACTTCTCGCACAACAGCCCGACCTACGGTTCACCGTTCGACATGATGCGCCGGTTCGGTATCTCCTATCGCACCGCCGGCGAAAATATCGCCAAATGTTATTCGACCGCAAAGGCTGTCGTTGACGCGTGGATGAACTCCGAAGGCCACAGGGCAAACATTCTCAATCCTTCGTTTTCCCAGATAGGCGTCGGTTACACTGCAACCGGCAACCACTGGTGCCAGATGTTCATCGGCTGACCCACAGCCCCTCCGAATATTAGCAACCTACATAAAAAAGAGGCTTCCCCGCTCGGAAGCCTCTTTTTTACTTATAACCGTATATTGGATTGTCAGCACTCCAACTCCAGATGTTTCATCCTACTCGAATGGAGGCTTTTCCTGTTATCGACTCGGCTGCTGCGCTTTGCCAAGTCCCTGCGGCATGCGTTTCGGCTTGTCGCCGTGCGCCCTTCCGCTCGCGGCATGTGCCACGTGACGGCTGTGCTCAAGCGATGGCTCTCCTTCATTGCCATCAAATTGCGGATGGTCAAACTCCGGCAGCTCGCCTTCCATAGCGCCTTCCGTGGCGTATATCTCGTCCTGGTCGTCTTCGCCGAGTATTTTGTCGCTTTCATCGGTCAAATAGCGCTTTGCCTGTGTGGTGAACAGCTCGTAGTATCTGCCTTTCAGCTTCATCAGCTCGGCGTGCGTGCCCATTTCCACAAGCTCGCCATACTCGAGCACCAGGATTTTTGACGCTGTCGTCGCGCTTGACAGCCGGTGGGACACAAATATCGTCGTTTTGTTTTTGCGCAGCTCGTCAAACTGATTGAATATTTCCTGCTCGGCTATAGCGTCAAGCGAAGCCGTCGGCTCGTCGAGTATCAAAATGTCGGAGTCGCTGTAAAACGCGCGTGCAACAGCCAGCTTTTGCCATTGCCCGATAGACAGGTCGACGCCGTTTTCTTCAAATATACGCATCAGCGGCGTGTCGTACTGTTCGGTTAGTTTCTCGATAAACTCCTCGGCGTTGCTTTGGACGGCAGCAGCTCTAATGTTGTCAATCTCCACGGGTCTTTCAATTTCGCCAAAGGCTATGTTTTCGCTGACCGTCACCGCATATTTGCCAAAATCCTGGAATATAATGCCGAATATCTTATAAAGCTCGGTAGGGTCATATTCGCGCAGGTCGCGCCCGTCGAGCAGTATTTGCCCCTCTGTGGGATCGTACAGGCGGGTGAGCAATTTGATCAGCGTGGTTTTGCCGGCGCCGTTTAGTCCGACGAGCACCACCGTCTCGCCCGGCTCAATCTTAAAGCTGACATTTTTGATAACGTCGCGTTCGGTGCCGGGATAACGGAACGAAACATTGCAAAACTCAATGGTATGAGGGACATGCCTTTGCACTTTGGCGGGCTCGGGCAGAATGGAAACGATGTTTCTCTTTTCTGCCATAAACACTATCATGTTGTCGATAAAAAGCGTTCCCTCGTAAATCGTCGCAGTGGTGGAAATCAGCGACGCCACACCGCCGGCTATCGAGTTGAGCGCGCCGGTGTAAAGCGAATAGTCACCTATTTTAAATACACCTTCGCTCACCCCGCGTGCAATGTAAAGGAACAGCAAGCAGTTTACCGTCGCGGAAACAAGCGTCAGGGCGGTGTTCCATATTCCCTCTGTGACAAACAGCTTTTTCAGGCCTGCGAAATACCTTGAAAATGTCTCGCTGTAGCGCTGAATCAGCGTGTCGGCAAGCCCGAAAATGCGTATCTCTTTGACCAAATCCTTGTTTGTCATCAAGCCGGAGTAATATCCAAGCTGCCTGCGGTCTTTGGAGCGGCGGCGTATGTAGTTGAAGTTTTTGCGTCTGAATATAAAATTGATGATCGCCGACGGGACACTCATCACAATGATTATCCACGGTGCAGCAGGGCTGACCGCAACGAGTATCACGATAAAGCTGATCATCGAAATAAGCGTACTCATTATGTTGAAGGTGGAGTTTATCACCTGGATAGGCCTGTTGCCCGCTTCCCTGCTGGCGTTTTCAAACCGTTCGTAGAACTCGGGCATGTCAAAGCTTGCGATGTCGACCTCGCGCGCTTTGTTCATGATTTTGATTTTTATATGGTTTACAACCAGCTCGCCGGATATCCTCGACAAGATATTGTTGATGCTGTGAACAAGCCGGACAAAGAATATGTAGCCAAACTGTAAAATGAGCAGCGTCATCACAACATTGAAGCCGACTATCCCGTTATATGCATCGCCCAATGAGTTGAGCAGCTCGCGACCGATATAGGCGCTTATTACCGGCGACACGCCGTTGAATACCGCCATGAACAACATCAAAAACAGTATCCAAGGCCTTGCTTCCCAAACAAGCGAGAAGATGTAAAACAGCCTGTAGAAAAACTTTGAAACAAGTCGCCAAAGGTATGACGGCACCTCCGCCAGCGACGTAGGCAATGGCTCTCTGTTTTGGTCGTTTATCGAGCCGCTGCGCCGCGGCGGGCCGTATCCTCTCGGTCCCATCAATTCAGTTTTCGCGCGCGCCCGTCTGACGCGCACACCCCTTTCTTCAATTAATTAGTTTTAATATGTAACTATTATATACCCCCTCACCCTCAATGTCAATGCATTTCATTAGTTATCTAATTAATTTATCGATTATTGTGCACAAGGTGCAAATTATACTTTTTATGGTCGCATTATTTGTTTATAATCGCCTGACAAAATGCAGCGTGTAAATCAGCGGCAGTCCCGCTACGGGCATAATTTTGCGTATTATTTAGCTTTTCGTTTGATGGGCATAGGCTTTGGATTTGCATGCTCGAATTGCCGCCGAAAAGAAAACCGGCAAACGGAAGCCGAATTTCAGACGGTTTTTAACCACTCAATGGGGCTTTGGCGCAAGTCGTCTTCACAATTTCGCCCATGCATACGCGGCACTATAAAAACAGCACTCCCGCGGCTCCGAGCGTCTTTTGCAACTCCTTAACATCTATCCCGCCGACCGGTACTCCCTCCCGGATGCTTTGAGCCGCAGCGGCACCCGCCGCCTGACCGCTTAATGCGCAAATGGGAATCACTCGCGTCAGCTCCCAGCCGTCGTCTTTCGCCGAGATGATGCGTCCGCACGCAAGCAGGTTGGGGAACGCGCTGCTGTAGAGGCATGAATACGGCAGCTCGAACCGGCGCCCTGCCGCTCTGAAATCGGCAAAGCTGCCGACGGAGTTTTCAAACTTTTTGCCCTCTTCGCTTCCGTCAAATTCATAGTCGCCTTTTATGCGGCGGATTTTTCTAAACTGCGGCATATACGGCAGGGCAAGTATGTCCCGCTCCTCTTTATTGTCGCTTTTGTATTTTTCAAGCATCCGGCGTTTGCCCTCTATAACAAAGCGTGTGACGTCCTCACCCGTCACGCCATAAAGCATCGGCATCCCCTCCGGATGGCCGTTCCCCCACAGGTCGCTGCCGCTGTTCTTCCATATACGCAGGGCGTTCATGTCCCATTCTTTTGCGCAGGCTTCCACCGCTTTTTTCGATATTGTATGCACAACATAGGAGAGATAGTTTTCGCCGACCGCCGTCGGCACTCCGGCCCGCTCCATTACGGTCGCCGTTCCTGTGGCGTCGACTACTACTTTTGCACCGTAAAACTCTTTGCCCGACACGTTTTCGACCACTATACCACAGCAGATATTGCCCTCCATGACCGGATAGGTCACCAGTGTGTCAAACAGCAGGTCGACACCGTTTTGCAGGCAGTATTCGTCGAGCGCCAGGGCGAATAATGTCGGCGAAAACCGCGTGGCAAACCGTTTGTATCCCGACCGGCCGCGCCTGCTGCCGCCCCACTCCTCGCTCAGAGTTTCAAAACCGTATTTTATTGACAGCCGTATCAGCTCCTCTGCAATGCCGCCCACCATCTGGCGGCCTTCCCCGTCACACAGCGGCTCGTACCAGCTTATCAGGCCGGTCGTTGCCAGCCCGCCAAGGTTTACGTGCTTTTCTACTATTAATGTTTTAGCGCCGCAGCGGGCGGCGGACACCCCGGCAGCAACGCCGCCGATACCGCCTCCGACGACAATAACGTCGTAACTGTCTTTTATGGCTGTTTCCCTTTTGTCCTGCACGCCTTCCATTCTTTACCTCCGTACCGGCGTCTGCTATGACGCCGTTTGTGCCTGCCGCATTATATCGCAGCAGATATCACCAAAACATTATACATTTCCTTGGAAATAATTTCAATATAAAATAAAAAAGACGCCGGACGAGCCGACGCGCACGGAAGTATCCATATAGTATAAGCGCGGGCAAACGCTCCCGCCTTTTGGGAACCAACATTATGGTTTCAGCGCGGGTTCACACTTTGGTTCCTATTTTTACAGTCAAACATGACCGGTTATTGTCCATAAAACAGAGATATCGCATCTTGTTTATATACGGCTAAATGATAAAAAAATAGGTTAGCAAGCTATTTTTGCTTGCCAACCTACTTTTTTATTCTGGTGGAGGTAAGCGGGTTCGAACCGCTG
>DGDL01000042.1 GCA_002385415.1 Clostridiales bacterium UBA3953 | reverse complement strand
AGATGTGTATAAGAGACAGACACCCAACAGTATCAGGGTCTCACTATGTGGTCGCCAAACATTAACATCTTCCGCGACCCGCGCTGGGGGCGCGGCCATGAAACATACGGCGAAGACCCGCATCTGACAAGAAGGATCGCCCGCGCTTTTGTGGAGGGGCTTCAGGGCGACCATCCCGTATACCGCAAGGTAGACGCCACGCTAAAACACTATGCAGTGCACAGCGGGCCGGAGGCATTGCGCCACAGTTTCGATGCCGAGGTCTCGAAAAAAGACCTTTATGAAACCTATCTTGCGGCTTTTGAGTATGTCATAAAACATGCAAAGCCGGCGGCGGTCATGGGCGCATATAACAGGGTCAACGGCGAGCCGTGCTGTGCTTCGCCCACACTGCTCGGTGAAATACTGCGCAAGCAGTTCGGTTTCGAAGGCTATGTTGTGTCCGACTGCGGAGCTATTTGCGACATCAACCGCCACCATCGCGTCACGAAAACCGACGCCGAGAGCGCGGCGCTTGCACTTAACAACGGCTGCCAGCTCAACTGCGGCTCGGCATATCGCAGCCTGCTCGCTGCTGTGGCAGAAGGGCTGATAAGCGAAGATGTCATCACTCGCGCATGTGAAATGCTGTTTGAAACCCGCTTTAAACTGGGCATGTTCAGCGATGACTGCCCCTATGACAATATCAGCTATGACATCGTTGACTGCAAAGAGCACAAAAAGCTCAACCGCAAGGCTGCCCGCAGGTCGATGGTGCTGCTCAAAAACGACGGTATTCTGCCGCTGGACAACACAGAAGACCTCAAGATAGCCGTTATAGGTCCCAACGCCGACGAGCGCACAACTGCGCTTGCCAACTATAACGGCATACCGACCGAGATAATAACGCCGCTTGCCGGTATAAAGCGCGCCGCAAAAGGCAAAGTATACTATGCAATGGGCAGCCGCGCATGGAGGCGCGGTGACGAAACTCTGCTCAGAGAAGCCGTTATAGCGGCGCAAAAGAGCGACGTGGTGCTCTTGTTCCTCGGTCTGACGCCCGCTATGGAGGGCGAGGAAGGGGACGCCTCGCTTACGGGTGGGGACAAGCGCGACCTCGACCTGCCTGAAGTCCAGTGCGAACTGTTTGAGGCGGTTGTTTCCGTCGGCAAACCCGTCGTGCTTGTCAACATCAGCGGCAGCGCCGTTGACCTTTCGGCGGCAAAAGAGCGCTGTGCGGCGATTATGCAGGTCTTCTATCCCGGAGCGCAGGGCGGTGCGGCGCTTGCCGACCTGATATTCGGCAAATACAGCCCGTCGGGCAGACTTCCGGTCACTTTCTACCGCTCGGTGGACGAGCTTCCGCCGTTTGAAGATTACAATATGGAGGGGCGCACCTACAAATATTTCCGTGGCGAGCCGGTGTTCCCGTTCGGACACGGTCTGACCTACACGACTTTCGAGTACAGCGGCCTGCGCGCGGAACAGTCGGACGACAATATAAGAGTATCGGTGAACATCAAAAACACCGGTGACTATAAGGCTACGGAGGTTGCGCAACTTTACTTCAAACTTGCAGAAGATGTACCGGGCGCGCCAAACAAGGTGCTTGTAGGATTTGCAAACGTAAAGCTCAAGCCCGGTTTTGTTTCCGAAGTCGTGTTTGAGTTGACGCGCGAGGATTTTGCGCTCGTAAACCAAGAGGGCGAGCGGGTAATTACGCCCGGCGATTACGAGCTTATCTGCGGTACGGAGCGCCTGCGCGTAGCGCTGAAATAAAACGCCACGACGGAGCCGCGCTGCCGTTTTGAAACCCCAACGTGCGGTGCGGTTCCGTCGAGTACGCCGACAGATATGTCCCGTATGATAATGCCGTCCAATGAATCGGGATCGGACGCGCAGTGATAGTATTCAATTGTATAGTTGCGGTTGCAGGCTTCGTTGGCTATATCACGCATCAACTTTGATTTGCCGGTTCCGGGCGCCCCTTTGATGATATAAAGCCTGTCAAGGTCTCTGAAGATGTAGTCGTAATAGCTTACGAAACCCGATGCCGTATTGCCGCCGCTGAAATAATGCTGGGCGGCGGGCGAGTTAGCTGCTGTCAATCGGCCATCACTCCCTGATATAGTTGTGGGATACCTTTCCATTATATGAAATCAAGGAATTTATGGTTAATTTAGAGCCAAAAAGGGTCAGCGATTCAAGAACTGAACAAATTCAGATTATAATGCCCGAGCATATAAACGGCTCGGGACGCCTTTTCGGCGGTCGACTTGTCGAGTGGATAGATATCGTCGCTGCGGTGACCGCGCGCCGTCACTCGGGACGCAATGTCACGACGCTGATAATCGACCACCTCGAGTTCACGCACCCGGCGTATGTCAACGATACGCTTGTGCTTATCGGTCAGGTCACATATACCGGCCGCACGTCGATGGAGGTGCGCGTGGACACATATATAGAGCGTCTTGACGGCGAAAAAACGCACATTAACCGCGCATATCTTGTTATGGTAGCGCTCGACGAGGACGACAAGCCCACGCCGGTACCGCCGCTTATTTGCGAAACCGAGGAAGAGTACAGAGAATTTATGGCTGCGAAAATTCGTCGCGACCAGCGTAAGGCAAGGACTGCAAATTAAGGCTTTGCGCTTTTGGCTTGCCGGCGAGTATTTGCGTGCCAGACACGCTTCCCATCGCGATTTTATGAATTTTGCGATTTACGGCTTGTTTATATTTGACATCACCGGCTGCTCATGGTATAATAATCCCGCAAAGGAGGAAGGGAAGCACCGTATAAAGCAATATGCATGACGAACTAACCGAAGTTGACATAAAAAAGATGCAGGAAGAGATAGATTATCTCATCAAAGAGGTAACGCCGCAGCTTCGAGTGGAACTCCAGCGAGCAAGAGATCTCGGCGACCTCAGCGAAAACGATGAGTATCGAACTCTCAAGCGCGAGCTGAACCGTACTTACAGCCGCATACGATACCTGCAGAACATGATTAAAACCGCCGTTGTCATCAAGGTAGAGTCTGAAGAGGACAAAATCGGCCTTTTCGATAGCGTGAAGCTTTACGACGAAGAGAGCGGCGAAGAAAAAACCGTGAGAATTGTCACCACGCTGCGCAGCGACCCGATTTCGGGCTTGATAAGCAAAGAATCGCCTTTCGGTCGCGCGCTGCTGGGCAAAAAAGTCGGTGACCGCGTGAAGATAGACGTAAGCGACAAGTACAGCTATTATGTCGTTGTGCGGGAAATCGAAAAGGGAACCGACGACGAGTCTCTTGAGATAAGAAGATATTAATATCCTGTATGCATAAATCGCCGCCCGACTTGCATAAAGTCGAGCGGCATGATTTTTGCGGCAACCACCATCCTGCCTGACGGCACTGACCGGGCAGGTTAAAATAAATTAACAGAGGGTGAAATTTATGCGCAGGCTCAAAACACTTGGCAGATACCTTTCATGGGACGACGGGTCGCCTTTCTTTTATCTGGCGGATACGGCATGGGAGCTGCTGCATGCGCTTAGCCGCGAGGAGATGGACTTTTATTTTGAGTGCAGGGCAAGGCAAGGATTTACAGCAGTGCAGTGCGTCGCGCTCGCGGAAAATGACGGGCTTCGCACGCCAAACTTTTATGGCAGGGTTCCGCTTTAGATTGGAGAAAACGGAATGCCCGACCCAGCCGCGCCCGACACAGACGGTGAGTATTGCTACTGGTCGCATGTCGACTATGCGGTCGATGTCGCCGCAAAGCACGATATTTTTATAGTTCTTTTACCGACATGGGGCGACAAGTTCAACCGGGCATGGGGCAAAGGGCCGGAGATTTTCGATGAGCAAAACGCCTTTGCCTATGGAAAATGGCTCGGTGAAAGATACAGTAAGCGCCCTAACATCATTTGGATGCTCGGCGGTGACCGCGCGCTCGAAAAACGCCACCGCGCCATAATAGATGCCATGGCGGCGGGTATAAAGAGCGCCGGCGACACGCATCTTATGACATTCCATCCCGTCGGCTGCCGCACTTCTGTTGATTTTGTCGGTGACGCCGACTACATAGACTTTCACACTGCGCAAACCTCTCACGGCATAGATCAATGCTATGCATCCGACCGGGTGATGCTCAAGATGGCGGCTGCAACCGCTAAACCTTACATGGACTCG
The DNA here is from genome assembly GCA_002385415.1 of Clostridiales bacterium UBA3953. GTDB lineage: Bacteria > Bacillota > Clostridia > Oscillospirales > CAG-272 > DTU078. The sequence continues at coordinate 355 of DGDL01000042.1, read as the reverse complement.
GAGCCGCGCTATGAGGATCATCCAGCCTGCTTCAATACAAAAACCGGCTACTATTGGGACAGCTCGGACGTCAGGCAAAATGCATACTGGAACGTGCTTTCAGGCGCGTGTGGCCATACTTATGGCAACCACTGCATTTGGAGCATGACGCGCGAGCCGTCCGAATACTTCCCATACACATGGCGGGAAGCGCTCATACACGAAGGCGCCGAGCAAATGATTCATCTAAAGCGGCTCAGACTGTCGCGCGACTATTTCTCGCTGCAAACTATGCCCGGACTTGTCTGTGACAACTACGCCGGTATGGGCCACATGGTCGCTGCCGCGGGTGAAGGCCTGTCTCTTATACACATCT
>DGDL01000049.1 GCA_002385415.1 Clostridiales bacterium UBA3953 | reverse complement strand
ATGCTGCGCGACAAACCCTTCCCGCGCGAGATAACCGATACAGGAGATGATTCGCTGCAGTACATAAAGGATAAAGGCACTCTTATCCTCGGGCTGGACGTCGGTTTCGAACCCATGGGTTTCTATGACGACAGCGGTGAAATCGTCGGCTTTGACATTGACCTCGCGAAAGAAGTCGCAAAGCGTCTTGAAGTTGAGCTTGTGCTCCAGCCTATCTCGTGGGACGCAAAAGAGATGGAGCTTGAAAACAAGTCCATCGACGTGATTTGGAACGGCATGTCCATTACTCCCGAGCGCTCCGAGGCGATGAACATTTCAAAACCCTATCTTGCAAACCGCATGATAGTTATCGTCAAAGAAGACTCGGGCATAAAGACTTTGTCCGATTTGGCGGGCAAAAAAGTGGCATGCCAGTCAGGCTCGTCCGCACTCGACGCTATCAATTCAAAGCCTGAAATTGCCTCCACTTTCGGCGAGCTTATCAGCACCTATGGCGATAACCCCACTGCTTTCCTTGACCTCAAGTCGGGCAGAGTGGACGCGCTGGTCGTGGATGAGGTCGTCGGCCTCAACCTGATTGAAAAGAACAGCTAATTGACGATTAACTTTTACAGGGCGGGACAAAAATCCCGCCCTGTGGACAGCAATTAAATCTACACAGACAAAAATATTACATAAAATAAGGACATAGCCATTAATACGCAAGATATTCTTATCATAACCGGCGTGCTGCTGAAGGGCATCGGATTTACGCTGACCCTGTTTATTTTTACAATTGTAACGTCCATCCCACTTGGGCTTGGGCTGACTTTTCTTGCAAACAGCCGCATCAAACCTATCAGCTGGCTCACGCGCGCTTATGTGCTTATAATGCGCGGCACGCCGCTCATGCTACAGCTTTTCTTCTTTTATTTCGGTCTGCCTTTTTTACCTTATGTGGGTAAATATCTTGTCATGGACCGATTCCCCGCCGCGTGTCTGACATTTTCGCTCAACTACGCAGCTTATTTCTGTGAGATTTTCCGCGGTGGACTGCTTTCGGTCGACCGCGGCCAGTACGAGGCGGCGCGCGTGCTGGGTCTGACGGGCGTGCAGACCACATTCCGCATTGTGCTGCCGCAGATGGTAAAGGTCGTGCTCCCTTCCGTTGCAAACGAGGCAATTACGCTTGTAAAGGACACGGCGCTCGCTTCGGCTATCGGAATAAGCGACCTTATGCACTACACGCGTTCGCTTGTAAACAGCCGGTCGGACGTGACACCGTTCTTCTTTGCTGCGGTATTTTATTTCTTATTTACGCTTGCACTTACCCGACTGTTCACTCGCCTTGAAGAGAAATTCAAATTTTAACGGTTTTGCAAGCATCTCGGCGAATTTTGCAACATTATTTGAAAGTTATGGATATGCTTAAACTTACCGATATAACCAAATCGTTCGGAGAAAACAAAGTGCTGCGCGGCGTGAGCCTTTCGGTCCGGCGCGGCGAGATTGTCGCGGTTATAGGGCCGTCCGGCTCGGGCAAATCCACCATGCTGCGCACCTGTGTGGGGCTCGAGCGCGTTTCCGGCGGTACTATTGAGCTGGGGGGTCGCGCGCTTGTCCGCGACGGTGTTTACGTCCGCGATCGCGAGGCGCGTGAAATCTGCTCGCGGACGGGCATGGTATTCCAGCATTTCAACCTGTTCCCGCACATGACTGTGCTCGACAACCTTTGCCTTGCTCCTGTATTGAGGGGTATCCTCGACAAAAAAAGCGCCGCAGAGCGCGCCGCAGAGCTGCTTGAAAAGGTTGGACTGTCCGACAAGGCCGACGCCATGCCCTCTTCCCTTTCGGGAGGGCAAAAACAGCGTGTCGCCATCGCCCGGGCATTGATGCTCTCGCCTGACATAATGCTTTTTGACGAGCCGACCTCGGCGCTTGACCCCGAGCTGACCGGCGAGGTGCTCACCGTAATGCGCGGGCTTGCGGCCGACAACATGACGATGGTTATTGTCACGCACGAGATAGCGTTCGCGCGCGACATTGCCGACCGGGTACTTTTTATGGACAACGGGGTCATTGCCCTTTCCGGCACGCCCGATGAGATACTTGTGAACCCGCCGAGCGAGCGCCTGCGCACCTTCCTGCGCACCTTCAACCACAGCGCCCAGCCGGCATAATGCCTTTTGCGCAAGTATCCTGCCGCTTTTCAGGCTTGATATAAGGCTGAATACACCTGTATAACGCATAAATGGCATTGTCTGCCCGTATTTGTATATATCCGCATCGATAAAAATACCGCGTCTGCCGATTTGGCAGGCGCGGTTGTTTTTATGTATTACTTTTTGCCGCCCCGGGTCGCGCGGTTCGACCAGCCGCGGGACTTGAGGCTGTCGAGGTCCTTGTACCCGCTTGTTTTACCGGCTTGCGATGCATTGGTTGAAGCCGGTTTAGCTCCGGTCGCCGCCGCACTGCCGCTTTGAGGCACTTTGCCCGATCCATGTATAGTTTCGCCGGCACGATGCCCAGCCGCGTTTATGCCGCTCTGCGGCATGCGAGTATCGCGCTCAAGCTGTCTGGCGGCTGTGGGACCGGATATATCTCTCCCCGTCGATTGCCCGCCCGGTGAGCTGCCGGTGTCGGGGGTCGGCGAAGAGCCGGTTGAATCGCCCGCAACTCCATCAGGGCCGGGCGGCTGCATCTCGCTGGGAGGGCTTGAAGCAGGCGGTCTGACGGGCCTTGTTATATCCTTCGGTCCCATATCAATGTTGAGCATTTTATGCTCTGTATCCGGCTCCGTTTCCGGCGGCATGCCCGTATCGGGAGCGGCCTGCTCTTCGGGCATCGCAGCATCAGGAGTATCGGCTGCACCCTCCTGCGGCATGCCTTCTTCGGGGACAGCGGGCGGCTGTTCTTGTGGCATGCCTGTCTCGGGAGTTTCCATTGGCTCGGCGGGGGGAGCCGCTCTCCTGTCTTCCGGCATTGCTGCTTCAGGCGTTTCGACAGTGCTGTTTTGTGGAACTCTTGTTTCTGGGGCAGTACCGTCTCCACTTCCAGAAGAGGCAACAGTAGCACTATCCTGTCGTGTGCCGCTTTGAGTGCCTCTCGTGCCGCCGCTCGGTGGCATGCCGTCAACAATAAAATCCCTTTCGCCGCGCCCAAAGCCGTCATCTCGCATGCCGCTGTCGGGTGCGGTTGCATCCGGTCTCATTTCGATTGGGAATTGCGGCTCAAGCTCTATTAGCGGCGTCTCGGGCCGGGAGGGCGCCGGCATTCCGTTTTCGGCTGGCCGGCGGGTATCGTTTTGCATACCGTCGCGCTCTATGTCATCAGGCGCGGTGCCGAATATCTCGAGCCGGTCGGTCATCAGCGCGCGCCCTTCGAGCAGCGGCAAATAGCAGTCGTCAAGCCCGTCTATTTCAACTCGCGCGCCGACAATGTGCAGGTAGCGGAGCATGTAGTAGTTATATGTATCAAGCCTTCGGTTATATTCATCGTTGGTATGCGCCGCCACAAGGAAACTGCCCGGCGCAAAGCCTGTTACTATCACAGAGTGGTACCAAACGCCGTCTCTGTTGCCGAGCATTATAATGTCGCCGAGCTGTATTTCTTCCGGGTCCACTTCCTCGGCGAACGGGCCTTCTCCTGTGTTGTTTACCAAAAAATTATATAAGTACTGAACCCCCGTCCACGCGGGCGCGCGGTCGGTTGGCGATATGTAATACCATCCGAATGTTTCGGTGAAATTCATCACACAGCAACCTGCGAAAATGCACTGTGACACAAAGTTTGTGCAGTCGCCGCCGAAACCCGTGTAGTTTTCAAACAGCGGATTGCGCTCATACGCCCATCTTTTCGCGTACTCGACCGCATGCTCGCGGTTGTACTCGCGCGTACACAGCATTTGTTTCCAACCCCTCGCTTTTTTGGGTGTATTTTTAGTATATACTATGCCGCGCACGCCGAATATGCCAATTTTATTGCCAGATTAGGAAAACATTTTACATTGTAACCTTTCATCGGTTCATGGTATAATCGCGCACAGGGTATGGAGGCCCGAAATCCAAAAAGAAAGAAGTTGACTGCAAAATGAACGAAAGAAAAGCTATGATTACGTCGAAATTCGGCAAAAAAGTCATCGGCGTAATCGCAGCCCTACTCGCGGCAGCCGCTTTCACAATTGCCGCAAGTGCCGAGCTTGGTTATGTCAACACCAAACAAACCGGACTAAACGTCAGAACCGGAGCCGGACTTACATACTCGATTATAACCTCGCTCCCCAAAGGCACACAGTTCGAGATTTTGTCCCAGTCGGGCGACTGGACAAATATCAGGTGCGGCAATATCACCGGATACGTGCACTCCTCTTATGTGGGAAGATATACCGCTCCCCAATATGCTGCGATTAATCTTCCTGTGCCGTACTACACGCAGTACGATTCGCGCTGGGCGTCGCTTAGGCTCGGCAGCTCTAATGTCAGAAACATCGGCTGCACGGTTACCTGCACTGCCATGTCCGAGTCATATCGCACAGGCGCTGCCGTAACGCCCGCAACAATCGTACGCACAAACTCGTTTACGCCGGGCGGCGCACTTTACTGGCCGTCGCACTACACACGCTACACCGGCTCCGACTGGCTCTCCTATGCATACAGACAGCTTGCGGCTGGAAAGCCGGTCATCTTCCACGGGCAAAAGTGGTCGGGCACCTCGCACTGGGTCATTATCTACGGCTATACCGGCGGCCAGACGCTGAGCGCCGAAAACTTCCTCATTCGCGACCCCGCATCGACCGGACGCACCACTCTTGCTCAGTATCTCAAGCTTTATCCCTCTTATGTAAAGCTTGTCCATTATAATGGCTGATTTGCACTGTGCTGAATAGGTAAGACTGCATAGTATGACGCGCCTCACCTTCGCCTTGTTCCGCTTTGCAGGCTGCGAATTTATTGCAGCTATGGCTTATTTATCAACAGGCGCTATCATCAAAATGACAGCTCTGCTTTTGTAAATTGCAAAATCCGCGCTTTTCCACGCGTCAGTTTCCCCGAAATGATTGACAAAACCGCACAGGGATAATATAATTAATAATTACATTATCGTCTTTCATTTGGAGGAAACAGTATGCCCGAAAAGCTGAAGGCGGGGATAATAGGCGCCACCGGTATGGTCGGACAGCGTTTTGTAACCCTGCTTGAAAATCACCCGTATTTTGAGCCGGTTCGACTTATGGCCAGCCCCCGTTCGGCGGGAAAGACTTATGAGCAGGCACTCGCGGGACGCTGGAAACTCCCAGTGCCCATGCCCGAATACGCCCGTAACATGACGGTATACAATGCCGCCGACGTTGCCTCGGCTGCAAGCGGGCTTGACCTTGTTTTCTGCGCTGTCGACATGACCAAAGAGGAAATTCGCGCACTCGAGGACGCTTATGCCAAATGCGAGGTTGCGGTGTTTTCAAACAACTCCGCGCACCGCCATACGCCCGACGTGCCGATGATTATGCCGGAGATAAACGCAGACCACCTTGCGCTTATAGATGTCCAGCGCAGGAGGCTTGGTACCAAGCGCGGTTTCGTCGTGGTCAAACCCAACTGCTCTATTCAGTCGTATGTCCCACACCTGACGCCGCTGCTCGAATTCGGCGTTGAAAAATTGGTCGTAACCACCTTCCAGGCAATATCGGGTGCCGGCAAGATATTTGCCGATTGGCCCGAAATGACCGATAACGTAATCCCCTACATCGGCGGGGAGGAAGAAAAAAGCGAATGCGAGCCGCTGCGTATTTGGGGCAGGCTCGAAGGCGACCGCATAGTCGACCGCACCGACGTGCCAATCACCGCACAGTGTATCCGCGTGCCGGTGACCGACGGCCACCTTGCGGCGGTTTATCTCAGCCTGCGCGACAAGTCGGTTTCGCCCGAGCAGATAATCGAGCTGTGGAATAATTACAGGGGCAAGCCGCAGGAGCTGCAGCTCCCGCTTGCACCGAAGCAGTTTATCACTTATTTTGACGAGCCGAACCGCCCGCAAACCAAGCTCGACCGCGATCTCTACGGCGGCATGGGAATAAGTGCGGGACGGCTGCGCCGCGACCCCACCGGCGTTTTTGACTTTAAATTTATTGGGCTTTCCCACAATACCCTGCGCGGAGCAGCCGGAGGCGCGGTGCTCACCGCCGAACTTGCGTACCGCGAAGGTTGGCTTGACTAAATTTGTAACCGCATAAAAATACGGCATCCAACCGTCGGATTACACATCCGGCGGTTTTTTTGTTTTACATAAATGAAGGCAACAAGGCTAATAATAACAGCGTAATCTCATTTCGGCAGGTGATTTTCATATATAAGAAAGACTATAAAAAATACGCCGAGCAAACGGCGCAAAAATCAAACGCATTTACCAACTGCATAAAGGCTTTTCTGGTCGGAGGCGCTATCTGCACCTTCGCGCAGTGGCTTTACAATATGTTTATCACAAGAATGAGCGAGGAAAACACCCGGCTGCTCGTTCCGACTGTACTGATATTTTTAGCAGCCTTGACCACCGGTCTGGGCTGGTTCGATAAACTCGCAAAACACGCCGGCGGCGGCACACTCGTGCCGATAACCGGCTTTGCAAACGCCATCGCTTCCGCGGCTATCGACAACAAAAACGAGGGCTGGGTGCTCGGTCTGGGCGCGAAAATATTTACTGTTGCCGGTCCTGTCATACTATACGGCACACTTGCGTCCGTTATCTACGGCTTGATTCTCTATTTCATAAGACTTGCAGGGGCAGGTGGCGCGGCATGAGCAAAAACGACCGGATTTTCAAGTTTGAAAACAAGCCTGCGATTTTCTCTTGCGGCACCGTCGCCGGTAAAAAGGAGTGGGAGGGCGCGCTGGGCGGTGTGTTTGACTGCCACAGCGAGGACGATACATTCGGTATGCCCACATGGGAGCAGTCCGAAAGCGAAATGCAGCGGCTGGCACTAAATCACGCGCTTGCAAAGCTGTCGTGGGACAGCACCGAACTCGGCTTGATGTTTGCCGGCGACCTTATCAACCAATGCACCTCGTCCGGCTACGGACTTATCGACTTCGACGTGCCGTTTTTGGGTCTGTTCGGCGCTTGCTCTACTCTGGCAGAAGGACTGATACTCGCTGCCTTTATAGTCAACGCAGGTTACGTAAACGCCGCCGCGGCGGTTACCTCGTCACACAACTGTTCCGCCGAGCGCCAGTTTCGCTTCCCCATCGAGTACGGCGGGCAGCGCACACCCACATCACAGTGGACGGTTACGGGCGCAGGCGCGTTTATCGTGGGGCGCCGCAGTCTGCTTGATGTCGACGAGAAGCTGATCTCCGCCAAAAGCGCGCCGCCCAATCAGCCTTCTCCGCTGTTTACACATATACGCATCGCAGAAGCCATGCCCGGCCGTACAATAGAGTGCGGCATAACCGACGCAAACAATATGGGTGCGGCGATGGCCCCGGCTGCCGCCGATACTCTTTTGAGATATTTCAAGGTATCGGGCACAAAACCCGATGATTATGATTTGATTGTAACCGGCGACCTGGCGTTTGAGGGACACAGGCTCACGTCCGAGCTGCTTGCGCAGAAAGGCATACACCTCGGCAGCAACTTCAACGACTGCGGCCTTATAATCTATGACCGCGAGCGGCAGGACATGCATGCCGGCGGTTCGGGCTGCGGCTGCAGCGCGCTGGTAGTAGCCGCCGAAATTCTGCCTAAAATCGATCGCGGCGAGCTTAAAAACGTGCTATTTATCGGCACCGGCGCGCTTATGAGCCCAATGTCGGTGCAGCAGGGTCTCCCGATTCCGGCAATAGGGCATCTGGTACGTCTGATTCACGATTAGGGAGGAGGGCGGTTATGGATTATCTATGGGCATTTATTGTCGGCGGACTGCTGTGCGTGATAGCGGAGCTTTTGATTTGCTATACTAAACTGACCGCGGCGCGAATCCTCGTTGCGTATGTGGTGGCGGGCGTGGTGCTGACCGCTATTGGGTTGTACGGCCCGCTGGTCGAATGGGCGGGCTGCGGCGCGACGACGCCTTTGACCGGATTCGGTTACGCGCTTGCCGAGGGCGTGAAAAAAGCAGTTGCCGAGCGCGGAATATTCGGCGCGCTGACAGGCGGACTGACTGCCACGTCGGGCGGTATCGCCGCAGCGCTTGCATTTGCTTTCGCCGCAGCACTTGTGTTTAAAGGTAAACCGAAGTAATATGCATTTGAAAAGGCTCCGCGCCGTGGGCGATATGCCTGCGGCGCGGTTATTTTATTGCTATATGTACGTTTGGTTGGCTGACCGGTGTTTGCCGCTCACACTGCTCGCGGCGTCGCACAGCGAAAAACACAAATAAATCCGGCCTGCCAAAAGCGTGACCGGATTAAACGTCAATATTTTTCTATATCCACAAGCTCGGCGCGGCTTTGCCAGTCGTCACCAAGCAGCAACGACGCAAAACGCTCAAAACCTTCGGGGTCGTCACTTACAAAATATCGCGGCGGGCATTTCTCCTCGACGGCCGGGCAGTACGGCGCAACAGCCTTAACCGCCTCTGCGCCCGAGTCGATAAGCGTCACGCCCGGAAGCGCCTCGGCTATCTCGTCTCGTATCAGCGGATAGTGCGTACACCCGAGGATACATGTATCAGCCCCAGACTCGCGCACCGGCTCAAGATACCTCTCGCACACCATCTTCGTCACAGGGTCCCCGCCCGTAAAACCGTTTTCGACCAGCGGCACAAAAAGCGGGCAAGCCTTTGTCGTAACGGTAATGTCAGGTCTAATTCGTTTCAGCTCGCGCTCATAGGCACCGCTTGCAATAGTCGCCGATGTCGCAATCACCGCGACGTGCCCGTTTTTCGTTGCCGCCGCAGCCGCAGCGGCCGCCGGCTCCACCACGCCGAATATCGGCAGGTCGAAATTCTCTTGCAGCACATTAAGCGCAGTCGAGCTCACCGTTCCGCACGCCACAAGTACCGCCGAAATCCTGCTTTCGACCTCAAGCAGGAACCTCATATCCTGAAGAGCGTACTTGATTATGGTCGAGCGCGACCGCGTCCCATAGGGCACTCTGCCCGTATCGCCAAAATATATGTAACTTGCGCCGGGCAAAAGCGACCTCAGCTCTCGCACTGCGGTCAGCCCGCCCAGCCCGCTGTCGAATATCGCAATCAAATTGTACTATATACCGCGTGCCCACAGCCGGGCACCGGCGCAGATTCCTTTCTGTAAATTTTCGCTTGCCCCGCTCGGGCAGCCATGCCGCGCTGTGCTGTCAGGCGCGCGGCTCCTGTATAATTATATTCCCCTCCGCCCGGCTTGTCAATAGCGGCCAAAGCAGCCGCCGGCCAAAGTACACCGCGCGAAGTCGTCATTTTTTTCGCTTCCGCTTCATATCATTTTGCATGTGGGGGTGAATATCCGAATGCGCTGCGCCATATACTGCCGGCTTAGCCGCGAGGATGAAAACAAGGCCGACGAGTCGGAAAGTATACAAAACCAGCGCTTACTTTTGCACCAATACGCAAGCGACCGTGGCTGGACGGTCTGCGCCGAATACATAGACGACGACCGCAGCGGTGCGGATGCCGACAGGCCGGGATTTCAAGCTATGTTGCGCGATGCCGAGACAGGACACTTTGATGTGCTGCTTTGCAAAACGCAATCGCGCTTCACACGCGATCTCGAGCTTTCGGAACACTATCTGCATCGCAGGTTCAGTGAGTGGGGTGTAAGGTTTATATCCGTCGTCGACGGCGTGGATACCGGCCGGCGCGACAATCTCAAGGCGCGTCAGCTCGGAGGTCTGATAAACGAGTGGTATCTTGCCGATCTGTCGGATAACGTGCGCGCGGTGTTCGACGCCAAACGGCGGCGCGGCGACTTTATCGGCAGCTTCGCACCGTACGGCTATCGAAAAAGTCCGACTTTGCGAGGAAGGCTCGAGCCCGATCCGGAAGCCGCCGCCGTCGTGCGCGAAATATTCAGGCTCGCAGGCGAAGGTTATACCTGCGCGGAGATTGCGCGGCAACTCACCGCGCGCGCTATCCCCAATCCGACTGTCTACAAGCACCTGAAAGGCGAAAAATACTTCAACGGCCACTCATCCAAACGCTTCCGCCGGCAAACCACCGTCGAGCCACACTCAAACGGCGACAATACCTCAATTGAAGGGTGCACCAAGGCACACTCAGGCTGTGAAACCACCAAAACATATAGTGCGGGAAAACACACCATCCATCATCCAGGCACAGCCCAAACTATGCCGCCCGCACCCTGTTCCGACACTTTGGCAACCACTCGCGGCAAGGCAACCGCGAAAGAAATACAACAGATGGGAACAGCTGCAGCCGGACCCATCTGCTCTGCCGAATGGAGCCGGTCGACGGTAAGCCGGATACTGCGCAACGAGTGTTATCTCGGCGCAGCAGTCCAGGGCAAACGCGAGAAGGTCAGCTATAAAAGCAAGCGGCTGCGCGAACGCAGCCGGTCGGACTGGATTGTAGTATATGGCATCAACGAACCCATCGTGACGCGCGAAGAGTTCGAGCGCGCCCAGAAAAACCGGCGCAGATAAAAGGGTTATTTGCCGCCCCACAGCCGCCCGCAGCGGCATAGCTGCCGGCGGCCATGCTTTTTATGCGCCGTATGTGCCCTATCCCGGCACATCTGCATAAAGGAAAGCCGTTCAGAGAGCGTCCGAACGGTCGGTTTTTATTTACATGGCATTATCTTCAAGCTGCTTGAGTATATTTTCAAGCGACTTTGTCCACGATTTCTGCAATTTAGCTATAGTAGTAGCGACACCGACACCGTCTTTGGTACGCTGACGGAAGAAGTTGTTGAATCCGGTCGCAGTATACTGGAATCCGAAGTCGGATACGATGTTCTCGCGGATCAGGTCGATCATTGCAGCCGAGTTCTCGTCTCGGGTATATTTGTTTTTGAGCGCAACGTCGAGGTAAACCGGCGTTAAGGCTCTGGAGCTTTCAGCAGCAAGCGCTTCGAGCACCATGCAGACATAATCCGCTACTTCGTCGCCCACGGTCTTGGGTATACCCAAAATCGTTGTGCCGTCGTGCAGCGTGGTAAGATATGTAGCCTGGCTTTCATCAAGCTTTGGTGCGGGGATGATGGCAAGATCTTCGACCATGTCACGCAGGTATGTTACGCCGTGCTTGATGCGTCCGATAGCA
>DGDL01000072.1:14792-15395 GCA_002385415.1 Clostridiales bacterium UBA3953 | reverse complement strand
GGTATGCAGTTTGACCGCGGCTATATCTCTCCCTATATGGTAACCGACAGCGAGAAGATGGAAGCCGTCATCGACGATCCGCTCATTCTTATCACCGACAAAAAGATTTCGAGCGTCCAGGATATTCTCCCGATACTCGAGCAGATAGTCCAGGCCGGCCGCAAGCTGGTCATAATCGCCGAGGATGTCGAAGGCGAGGCTCTCACCACAATCATCCTCAACAAGCTCAAAGGCACCTTCGTATGCGCAGCCGTTAAGGCTCCCGGTTTCGGCGACCGCCGCAAAGAGATGCTCCGCGACATCGCTATCCTCACCGGCGGCGAGGTTATCTCGGACGAGCTCGGCCTTGAACTCAAGGATACCACGCTCAATCAGCTCGGCCGCGCACGCCAGGTCAAAATCGACAAGGAGAACACCATCATCATCGGTGGTGAAGGCGACACCGACGAAATCAAGGCTCGTGTTGCTCAAATCAAGTCTCAGATCGAGACCACCACATCCGATTTTGACCGCGAAAAGCTTCAGGAGCGCCTTGCAAAGCTCTCGGGCGGCGTAGCGGTTATCAAGGTCGGTGCCGCAACCGAGACCGAGATGAAGGAAAAG
>DGDL01000072.1:0-14725 GCA_002385415.1 Clostridiales bacterium UBA3953 | reverse complement strand
CGCGAAAAGCTTCAGGAGCGCCTTGCAAAGCTCTCGGGCGGCGTAGCGGTTATCAAGGTCGGTGCCGCAACCGAGACCGAGATGAAGGAAAAGAAGCTCCGCATCGAAGACGCTCTCAACGCTACCAAGGCTGCCGTAGAAGAAGGCATCGTTGCGGGCGGCGGTGTTGCTTTCCTCAACATCATCCCCAACCTCTCCAAGTTGCTTGACACCGTCGAGGGCGACGAGAAGACCGGTGTCCGTCTGGTTATCAGAGCGCTCGAAGAGCCTGTCCGCCAGATTGCCGAGAACGCCGGCTTCGACGGCTCGGTCGTAGTCGACAAGATCGTGACATCCGGCAAGGTTGGCTATGGCTTTGACGCTGCCAAGGAAGTTTACACCGACATGATTTCGGCCGGAATCGTTGACCCGACCAAGGTAACCCGTTCCGCGCTGCAGAATGCCGCTTCCATCGCAGCAACCGTTCTGACCACCGAGGCTCTCGTTTCCGAAATCAAGGAAGAGACGCCCCCGGCGGCTCCCAACCCCAACGTAGGCGGCATGTATTAATCCGATAATCTGATAAACTACAGATAAAACCCGTATCCGGCTGCATCTTTGCACCGGATACGGGCTATTTTATTGACAAAATTCACGCGCGGGGCTATAATATGCTTTATCGGCCGAAAAGGTTGCACTTTTACAGCAATCGCGGTTTTTGAACTGTGAAAAATTTTACGGAAACACCTGTCATGACAAACAACTCTTGCGGAATTTTGATACTCAATAAAAGCGGGGGCATGACCTCGCATGATGCCGTCAACCGCGTCCGGCGCCTGTACGGTACAAAGCAGGTTGGACATACCGGGACGCTTGACCCGATGGCGACCGGCGTGCTTGTTATGCTGGTCGGCAGGGCGGTTAAATGCGCTGAGTTTTTCGACGGTAAAGGCGGGATAGTTGACTCCGGCAAGTCCTATCGCGCTGTGCTCAGACTGGGCATTGCCACCGATACGGGCGATATAACGGGCAACGTGACCGCCACATCCGACGCCATTCCGGACGAAGATGAGGTTCTCGCCGCAATCAAAAGGTTCGAGGGCGATATTATGCAGGTGCCGCCAATGTACAGTGCTCTCAAGCGCGGCGGCGTCAAGCTCGCAGACCTCGCGCGCAAAGGCATCACAATAGAACGCGAGCCTCGCCCGGTGACAATCCATGAAATTTCTGCCCGGCGCATAACCGATTCCGACTATGAGATTGACGTGTCGTGCTCAAAAGGCACATATATCCGCGTGCTGTGCGAAGACATCGGACAGTCGCTCGGCTGCTTTGGCACCATGGCGGCACTGGAGCGCACGTCGGCACACGGCTTTTCGATAAGCCGCTCCGTCACGCTCGAGCAGCTCGAAAAGCTTGACATGACCGGCCGGGAGGCACAGCTTATCCCTGTCACCGAGATATTTTCCGGCTTGCCCAAACTGTCGCTTCCCCCCTTTTTTGCCCGGCTCGCGCGCTCGGGCTGCGAAATATACCTGCACAAAATCGGGGTGCGAGACCTTTCCCCGGGCGATTATGCCACACTGTGGGACAATGGCACCATGTTTGCCGTGGGCAAAGTGGGCGAATTTAGAAACGGGCCGGCGATAAAGCCGGTTAAACAGCTGAATTAAAAAAAAGCGCCGGGAGTGCTTTTCTCTCCGGCGCTTTTTGGATTATCGCTCGATGTTATGCAATGTCTTCCTTCGGTGCGGTTTCGCTGAGACTTACCGCGGCTGATGTAAGCATTGATTTGATTTCTTCGTCGGTTTCTACATCCGCGAAATGGCGCAATTTTTCAATATCTTCATAACCTGCGGCAACGGTTAGCGCTTTTGCCGCCATTCTGCGGATCGAAACTTCTTCGCTTCTCATAAATCTGCAAAGTTCCGCAACGGCATCGGGGCCTTTTATGCTGCCGATTGCCTCGAAAACTGCCTCGACAACGCCTTCATCCTGTTCGGTCGCCAGATATTTGAGCAATTTTTTAAGTTTCTTTTTCTTGCCCAGTTTCTGAATCTTTTCGATTTCGGACTTGCCCATTACCGTCACCCTTTCTTGGATTAATTAAAAATACGTAAAATATTCCTTCCTATATTATAACTATATCCGCTGAAAAATGCAATATATTGGTGATAATATTTCTCTATTATAACAATTCCGGCACATTTCGGTGTTGCCGGCGCAAAGCAAAAACAGTCTGCGTACAACTCGCTTTTGGCTTTCCACACGTCGGTTAGTATCTTTTCTTTCCGATCACAAGAAGCGCAGCCCCGCAGCCTGCAAGCGTCAGAGAAATCCAAATCAGCGCCATATCGCTGGTTGCAGGAGCTGCCGATTCGGTATCGTCTGCCGGCATATCGGTTGCCGGCACATCATCGCCAGCAGCTTCCTCTACCGGGGCAAGCAGTGTGACCATCCCATGGTATTTTGAGTCGCGCCATCCGAGACAAGGAGCGTGTGCCCAGTTTACCAGACCGGTGCGCACATCGTCGGTCGCGTCGTTTATCTGAATATCCATGCTCATCACATAGCCCGGAGCCGGCTTGATGTCTGCCCACGGAATGGCATACTCGCTGTTATATGTAGAATCGGAGGTTTTTTTCATAACTCCCTTGAAGCTGTCGAGGTGGGCTATCTGAAAATCGCCGAAACCGCCGAACGAACCGTCGAGCAGGGTGCGGAACACGCCGGCATATTCGTCGCCGCCGGTGACATTGTTTTCACCGTCAAAATTGCCGTCCATGGTGAAACAAACGTCTGCGCAGTCGTCGGTGTTCTCGCTGCCGCCGCCGGAGCTTATCGGAACGCCTTTCTTGTCGACCGTTACAAAGAAATAAAGGTAGTTTTCGTCCCAAAGGACGCGTACCGTACCGGTTGTCAATGTATCGGATGGGATAACCTCTTTGTCAACTTTCAATATTTCCTGAACTTCGGTGGCAAGCCAAATATCATCCGGCTCACCGTCAATTATGGGGGTGCCGTATGCGGCTTTGATGGCAGCATCGGTTTCACTGCTTTGAGCAGTTACGGCAAGCGCAAAAAACATTGCTATAAAAAGCACGCCGAGCAGAGCCGAAATTACTTTGCGCATCAGGTTATCCTCCCCTGTCATTAATTGTTATTTATATCCTATATTTGTTTTGTTACCCATTTATTACTTATTTAAAACGCAATTGTTAACTCACAGAATTAAAAAGTGTCCTCACTGGCACAGTAAAACTTTGCCGCATTCGCAAAAATATTATATGATTTATCCGAATCCAACGCCAAACGAAACGCGACTGTTGTGCATGCAGCCAACAGCACCGGTTTGACGTACATAATCACAAAATAATACGTCGTGCAATCCGGCGGTTTTTCCTTTATCCGACATATTAAATACGTTTTCTTTTGCGTTATAATTTTATGTTGCGCTTTCATGTCGAACATGATATAATTAACTGAAATAACTTTGCGGAGTGTTAGCATTGAAAAGGTTAAAGAAAGTAGCTCTCGCAGCGGCTGCAGCAGCCATGGTTTTCACTTTTTATGCGGACAGTGCGTCCAAGAGCGAAGCCACTGTCGACACCGGCTCTGACCCGCTGGTCACTTTAAGCTATGTAAACGAAGTTTTAAAGCCCCAGATTACAAACGAGATTATATCGCAGGTTAATGCTATTATAGAAAACAGCGCTCCGGCGGCGGATTCGCTCGGCAGCTACGAGGTTGTATATCTGACTGCCGGACAAACCCTGCTCGCATCGGAATCGCTTGAGCTCGTGCTCCGCTCGGGAGAGGGCACGGCGGTTGTCCATCTGCAGGAAAACATATCGAACGGCGTCGGTCTTTCCGACCTGACCGCAGGCGCAGAAATCACAAACGGCAACAATGTCCCTCGCAATCATTACATAATCATACCGCGCGCGGACGGCAGGGGCATACTCATCACGTCCCAGGATGCTTATCTGATGGTCAGGGGTGAATATGAAATTGTCCAAGATTAAGCGCAGCAGTGAAAAATCCGCGCCGAAAAACAGCAAAAACCGCGAGCCGCGCTCGAAAACTTTAGTGCGCATAATAGCGCTTATACTTGTGCTTTTGATGCTTGGCGGCACGCTGTTTTATGTACTTGATTTCCTTTTGCTCACTATATATGCACAAGAGTATAACCCAGCTCTTATGATTCGGGTCGGGCTGATGTACGGCAACAACGTAACCGTCGGATTTGAAACAACAGCAGAATACGGCTTTGTTTTAGGTTATGTCGATTCCCGAAACAGGTTCACAGCGCTTACACAGGTCACCGACACCGCGCTGTCGGTGACCTGCGATTCTAATCTCAGCAATAACAACCGTACGTTTGCCAAAACCGACTCGGCAAGCCCCTCTGTCGGGGGCTATCACATCCAAGTGTCAGGCCCGAACCTGCACCAGTTCTACGATTCGATTGCCGCCATGTTTCAGGCAGCAGGATATGCTCCCTTCCCCGCTTACATAAACGGCGAGTTTTGCATACGCGCCGGCAGTTTCGGCACTGCGGAGGCGGTGGTAATGACACTGCAATCGCTGCCCGAAAGCATTGTTTCCGCCGTTTCGGGCATGGCGGGCAGCTTGAGCGTCGCCGCCCCTTCCGCGACGGCAGTCTCGGCTGTAAATCCGTATACCAATGTCATAGTATTTGAGTTTGACAGCACCGACCGCAGCATGGGCCTCGGGATGCAGGCACGTCAGATTCCGGGCGCAGAGCCTGCATATCTGGTCACGCCGGCGAAAAACAAATACGAAGGCATATTTGAGTTCAAGCGCAACTATTCATCCTACATCGATGGCGTAGCGCTGACAAACATCGTCACGCTCGAACAGTACACGCTTGGCGTTTTGCCCTATGAGATAGGGGCAAACTGGCCGCACGAAGCGCAAAAAGCGTTTGCGGTCGCGGTGCGCTCGTATGTGCTCTCGCACTTGGGTAAACACAACAGGTCATACGGTTTTGACGTTTGCAACTCCGTCGATTGCCAAGTTTACAAGGGAATCGGCGGCGCAAATGACAATGTCAGAGCGGCGGTTGCCGCAACGGCAGGTCAAGTGCTTGTTTACGGCGGTAAAGTCGCAAAAACATTTTTCTCGTCCTCTACCGGCGGCACGACGGTAAGCGCGGCCGACGCGTGGGGCAGCAATCCCGCCGAGTATCCCTATCTTGCGGCAAAACCCACGCCATGGGAACATTATGCCGAACATAATTATGGCGAGTGGACGGTCGAGATAACGCCCACCCAGCTTTACAACACGCTGGTATCAAAGGGTTACACGCTGCTGCGCGGCCCTATTGCAAGCGTTAAAATCAACTCGCTCGGCCAAAACTCCACCTATGTCACATCGATAACCTTCACAGACGTTTATGGAACAGCGGTAACCATAAACAGGTCGGACACCATTCGCACGGTGCTTGGAGCTTATGTCCGCAGCGCCAACTTTCAGGTAGCCCTTGCAGGGCAAACGGTCGTTTTAACCGACTATTACTATGTCGACGCCGTTCATGTGTTCGGCATGGAGGGAAAGAGTGCCACAACAATTAATGCGGCGCCCACGCTCAGCGGCACAAATTCCGGTGCCAAAACCGCATCCTATATTTTGCCCTCCAAAGAAGAGGTTGTAAATGCATACTCGGCCTCCGGCAATTTGCTTGCGATAATCACATCGTCCGGGCTTGCGGCTGCAGATGCAGGCGATAAAATAAGTGTTATAACCTCAAACGGGCCCGGCACAGCCGACACTTCCGGCGGCAGCCTGACTGCGCAGACATCGACCGGAAAACGCAAGTTTATACTTCCCGACGAGTCGGAACTCAACGGAGGCTCAGGCAGCTCATCTTCGGGCGGCGGATGGACACCAACCGGGCCGCTTCCCAAGCTGTCTACACTGCGCATAGCCACCTCAACCCGCTATGTAAAGGCCAGCGGCTCGCCCGGCAGCTTTGTTTTCATCGGCCGCGGATACGGCCACGGGGTGGGCATGAGTCAGTGGGGCGTGTATGACCTTGCAAAGCTCGGCTACGGTTACATCGACATACTTGAGGCATATTATACAGGCACCACAGTTGCAGACTATCGAACGGTCACAGCCCAATCAAATTAAACATACTGTTGCCGGCAAGGGAGTAACTGCCATGAAAACGCTTTACATAATCGACGACAAAGAGTACCTTGCGCCCTGCGGTGATGATACCGTATTGCGATATGATACGATGAAGTTTACCGTCGCGCTTCAGGGGCTTTTAAACCGCAACGAGCCGAAAATGTTTATACTCTGGCAGGATGCAGACGCATTTTGGCTTGAGTACATGTCACGACCCGGCAAGCTGCTCGACGGATATGAGCATATCAAAATCGGCAGCTTTGACGAGCTTTTGCGGCTTTTTGCCGATAAAATCCGCAGCCTCGGCCTTGTCGCATGGGACTACAACGTACCCGCGACCATGAATGTCGCAACCACTGTTTGCGGCGTCGAGGGGCTTTTGCCTGTGCGCGGCGACAACTCGCCCGGCAGCGTGCAATCCAAAGTCAGTGAAGCCACCGGCGCGCGCGTAAAGCTTGATTTGCGGGGCATGTTCACCGGACGCGGCACAATCCCGGGCACCGGCAGACCGTCGTCCGGCTCGGCAAAATGCGACGCATACCTTTGGGCGCTGGACAAATATCTTGACAAAACCGACCCCAAGCTGATGTTCTACACGCTTGACGGCATAAGCTGGGCGGAAGACCGCCCCTACTACCCCGACCTCGGCAATGCGTTTGTCTACAACCACGACTATGCCGTCGCTCGGCGCGCCTTCGTATTCGACGTTTCGTCTTATGACGACGAGCTGCCCTGTGACGACCCCGGCCAGCCGCTCGGCACCGACTATGCAACGATGAAAGAGATACTGCGCCGCCAATACGAGCGCACCGGCGGGCGCGAGATGATAACAATTTGCGGCTTCAACCCGTGGCAGCGCAAATACACAACCCACGGCGGTCGCGGCAAACATGGCGGCGTCGAGGCCGAGTGGCGGTTCACCGAAGTGATTTCCGCATATAACTTTATCAAAGACGCCGACGCTTACGGCTACTGCGGTCTGGCAAACGCATCTCTGTGCAGGCACTATAAACTGAAAGACCGCTATGAAAACAGAAAGCCCAGGCCGACAGCCGAATATGATCCCGATAAAACCTATATACTTTTTTATGTGGGCGACTATGACGCGGCAGCATGGACATACCGCTTTGTGCCGCAATGGTATCGGGACAAAAATCTGGGCAAAAACCCCCTGATGTGGTGCTTCAACCCCAATTTGTCCGACCGCATACCTCACGTTTTCGATTTCATATACGAAAACTATACTCAAAACGATTATTTCCAGGCCGGCGACTCCGGTGCGGGTTACAACAACCCGCGGCTGCTCTATCCACCGAGGGTTCACTCCGATCTGCCGTCCGGCGCCGAGGCTTATGTTAAACACAACAAACACTATTTCGACAAGTTTGATCTTCACATCGTCGGTTTTGTCATAAACGGAGTTTATTCAATCGACGAGGCTCAAATGGCCGACATTGCCCGGTTTGCCGACGTGGGCGTGGGTCACAACAGTTATGGTCATCCGACCAAAGTAGTTGGAAACACAGTTTTCATGCCTCACACCGCCGATATTTCGGCTCCGGGCACCACCCCCGACGACGCCGCAAAAGTCGCGCTCGCGCATATCGACCTGTGTGACAAGCGCAAGAAATTTCATATATTCCGCACCATTCTCACATCGCCGACAGCGCACGACGAGATACTTGCGGCACTGCGCCGGGCAAGACCCGAGGCCAATTTTGAGCTTGTCGACCCTTACACATTCTTTGAATTTGCAAAAATTGCGGTCAGCCGAGGGCTGACATACTGAAGGCAGGATACCCTAATTGAGATTCGGAACATCTTTCCTGTTGTCCCTTTTCTTTGCCGTTGTCGCAATATTGCTGGCGGCGGCAGGTACGAGATACAGAAACCGCTTTTACTACTGTTGTGCCGCTCTTGCGGCGCTCGCAAATCTAATTTTGCTTGGATACAGCCTACTGACCGTGCTATTTGTAGGCTCGTAAAATAAAGCGCATACTTACTTGCGGAGGATATTGCGGTGTATAAGATACTTGAAAAGCGGGCACTTAATCGCGACACGATTTTCATGCGCGCGCATGCGCCTTATGTGGCGTCAAAAGCGCTGCCGGGACAATTTATCATACTGCGGCCGACGGAGGACAGCGAGCGCATACCGCTGACCATCGCCGGCTATGACCGCGATGCCGGCAGCATAGATATTATATTCCAAACCGTTGGCGCAACCACGCTCAAGCTCGGTGCGCTGAATGAGGGAGAGTATATCAAAGACCTTGTCGGCCCGCTCGGCAAGCCTTCCGAACTTGACGGCTACACTTCCGCAGCGGTGGTGGGCGGCGGTCTCGGCTGCGCGATCGCCTATCCGCAGGCAAAATACCTTTCGGAAAACGGCTGCCGGGTCGACATCGTCACCGGGTTCAGAACCGCCGACCTTATTATTCTGGAAGACGAGATGCGCGCCTGCGCCGACCGTTTTGTTCTGCTCACCGACGACGGTTCAAACGGCAATAAAGGTCTTGTCACCGACGGGCTGCGCACTTTGATAGAGGGCGGCGCCCGGTATGATGTCGTGATAGCGATAGGCCCGCCTATAATGATGAAATTTGTAAGCCTTTTGACGAAAGAATACGGTATAAAAACCATCGTCAGCCTCAACCCTATAATGATAGACGGAACCGGCATGTGCGGCGGATGCCGCGTCACCGTCGGAGGCGAAATGAAATTTGCCTGCGTCGACGGCCCCGATTTCGACGGCCACCAAGTCGATTTCGACGAGCTTATGCGCCGCAATGCCATGTACCGTGAAAAAGAAACTCACGACTGCAATCTGTTTAAGGAGAAGACCTCCGATGGCTGATATGAGACGTACCAAAACGCCCGCCGCCGAACAGGCCTCGGACGTTCGCATCGGTAACTGGGACGAAGTTACCTTTACTTATACCGAAGAGGAAGCGGTTGCGGAGGCAAACCGCTGCCTAAACTGCAGACACAGACCCTGTGTTTCGGGCTGCCCTGTAGCAGTGCATATTCCCGAGTTTATCTCGGCGATTGCGGAGCGCGATTTCGCGCGCGCATACAAAATAATCCGCCAGACAAACGCGCTGCCCGCTGTTTGCGGCAGAGTTTGCCCGCAGGAAAACCAGTGCGAGGGCAAATGCGTGCGCGGCAGAAACGGCGAGCCAGTCGCGATCGGCCGGCTCGAGCGTTTTGCCGCGGACTGGGCTGCAGCGCACGGAATTGACGAGGCCAGCGAAAAAGCGGAGCCGAAAGGCAAGCGAGTCGCCGTCGTCGGCTCGGGGCCTGCGGGTCTCACCTGCGCCGCCGAGCTTGCCGCGCGCGGCTATGGCGTGACGGTTTTCGAAGCGCTGCACATCCCGGGCGGAGTACTTTCGTACGGCATACCCGAGTTCAGGCTGCCAAAGACGATTGTCCGCCGCGAGATTGAAAACCTTGAAAAGCTGGGCGTGAAAATCGAGACAAACGTGGTCGTCGGCCGCTCGATAACGGTAGACGAGCTGTTTGAAGAAGGCTATTCGGCCGTATTCATCGGCTCGGGAGCCGGGCTGCCCTCGTTTTTGCATATCCCCGGCGAAAACAACTGCGGCGTCTATTCAGCAAACGAATATCTGACGCGCTGCAACCTGATGGACGCATACAAAGAGGACAGCTCCACGCCCATCCGCCACTCAAAGCGGGTCGCGGTAGTGGGCGGCGGCAACGTCGCTATGGACGCGGCGCGCAGCGCAAAGCGTCTCGGCGCCGAGGAAGTCCGCATTATCTACCGCCGCTCGGAGGCGGAGCTTCCCGCACGCGCCGAAGAAGTCCATCACGCGCGTGAAGAGGGCATAATCTTCAACTTGCTTACCAACCCCATCCGCATAAACGGCGACGAGCAGGGCAACGTCAAATCGGTCACCTGCGTGCGCATGGAGCTTGGCGAGCCCGACGAGTCGGGACGCCGCTCGCCACAGCCTGTTGAAGGCTCGGAGTTCGACATAGAAATTGACACTATTATCATCGCGGTCGGAACTACGCCCAACCCGCTGATACGCATGACAACGCCGGGGCTTGAAACCGACCGCCGCGGCTGTATCATCACTAAAGACGACGGCGTTACAACCTCCCGTCCGTTTGTTTACGCGGGGGGCGACGCCGTTACGGGAGCCGCCACCGTCATTTTGGCGATGGGCGCAGGTCGCGACTCCGCCGCTGCTATCGACGAGGCATTGTCGGCAAAGTAAGTTGCGGCAAAGCAGTTTGCCTGCCGGCATACATACAAAGTTCCAAAAACGGGAGCAAAATTAATGGCAAGACCTTTTCCCGCGGTGACCGTGACGCGCAAAGCCGAAAAATCTTTACGCGCCGGTCACCCGTGGGTTTTTGACACCGAGACCGATGTGCCGAATGGAACGCCGAACGGCGCTATCTGCGATATTTACAGCGAGAAAGGCAGCTGGCTTGGCGCAGGGCTTTTGAGCCTGCACAGCAAAATACGGTTTCGGATTATATCGCGCAACACAAACGACAGGTTTGACGACTCTTTTTGGGCGCGCCGCGTGAAATATGCAGTCGACTACAGGCTCAATGTCATGCCGGGCGACCTGGACTGCTGCAGGCTGATATTCGGCGAGTCCGACGGCATCCCGGGCCTTGTTGTCGACAAATTCGGCGAGGTTTTGGTGGTACAGTCCCTTTCGTTCGGTATTGACGCGCGTAAAGACGTGATTTTATCTTCTCTTCTCTCCTATCTCAAGGACGTCGGCATCCGCATCGACGGCATTTACGAGCGCAACGACTCGCAATTGCGCGAGCTTGAGGGGCTGGAGCAATACAAAGGCTGGCTGGAGCGCGGCTTTTGCCCGCGCGGCAGCGAGACGGTTGTGACCGCTGTCGAAAACGGTATAAAATACGCGGTCGATATTGAAAACGGGCAAAAAACCGGCTTTTTTCTCGACCAAAAGTACAACAGGCGCAGGGTGGCAGAGCTTGCGCGCGGCAAGCGCGTGCTCGACTGTTTCACTCACACCGGCTCGTTTGCGCTGAATGCCGCGCTCGGAGGTGCCGAGCATGTCACGGCAGTGGATGTCTCGGAGACGGCTGTTGAGCTTGCCAAATACAATGCCAAGCTCAACGGGCTGGACGGCAAAATAGACTTTATCTGCGCCGATGTGTTCGACCTTCTGCCCCGGCTTTGCGAGGAGCGCGCCTATTACAACTTTACTGTGCTTGACCCGCCGGCCTTTACAAAGTCGCGGCGTGCCGTTGCGGGCGCCGAGCGCGGCTACAAGGAGATCAACTTTAGGGCGATGAAGCTGCTTCCCCGCGGCGGATGGCTTGCGAGCTGTTCCTGTTCGCATTTTATGGGGCGCGACAGATTCGAGTCGATGCTGATTTCGGCTGCGCGCGATGCCGACGTGCAGCTCAAGCTCATTGAATCGCGCGGCCAGTCGCCCGATCATCCGACACTGCTCGGCGTGCCCGAGACGGATTATCTTAAGTTTTATCTGTTTCAGGTAATATAAAAACGCTCGTTTAGCGGTTTTCACTACCCTAAACGAGCGTATTTTCATCAGTATTGCATCTTCAGCTCTTGGTATTTTTCGATCGCTTTGTCAAGCTGCCTTTGCGCAGACTTTTCTATTCTGCTGTAAGACGATGCCAAATCCGTGTTATATACTTTTACCATGTCGAGCATAAACGAGCCGATGTTGCCCCAGTTATACATATAGCCCAGGTCATAGCGCACCGTGGCAAGCACAAGGTCGATTATCGCCTCCGACTCATCGTCGCGTGCGCCTTTGGATTTAAGATAGACTTCGTAATATGCCGGTGTAAGTATGTTTTTCGACTCCGCACCCAGCACGTCCAGCACATATCCGACCCGCTCGAGGTCAGGACAGTCGCGCGGTATCACAAGCATGGATGCGACGTGCGGGTTTATAGAGTGATAATATTCGGACTGTTTTTCGTCATACAGCGGCATCGGCAGGATACCGAAATCGGTATCCATCTGGCGCAGCGGCTCTATAGCGTGAAACTCGGTGGAAAAGAACAGGCCTCTGTTGTTGAGGAACATGTTGGCATGGTCAAGACCGTTCAAATGCGCGTTTGTGCAGCTGTTTTTGTCGTAAAGCAGGCTTGTGTATTTTTCAAACGCACTTACGGTATAATCATTATAAAAAGTCAGCGTTGGCATGCCGTCGCCGTCAAAGCCGACAAACTCCACGCCCGCGCCTATCAGGCCAATAGAAATAAGGTCGCTCTGAAACAGCAGGCCAAACCGGTCATTGCCGTCCATCTTACCGTCCCCGTTGAGGTCTTCCGAAACTGCTTTGCAAAGCGCTGCAAACTTCTCAATAGTCCACGCTTTTTCTTCCACATACTGATACGGGTCGCCGAGATTATAGTCGGTAAACATGGCTTTGTTGAAAAGATTTATTGCCAACGTCTTTTTATACATAATCTCGATGTCGCCGGTCAGCATGTAAAGCGCCCCGTCGATGGTCAGGTCCTCTATGCAGTTTTGGTCCCACCAAGGCGCGCTCATGTCAAGCGTTTTGATTTCGTTGAAGTCGAGCAGCACGCCGGTCTGCGAAAGGTTGGACGCGGCGCGGGTATCGATGAATCCAATGTCAAATGCGCCGTCCTGGGCGGAAACGCTTGAGCGTATCATGTCGCCGGCCGAGTTGTTTGCCGGTATATTTACAATTTTTATGTTTAAAATGTCCTCGGCAATGCGCTTTCTCCTGAATGTAGCGTCGTTTATAGTCTCGCCGTTTTCCTCTGTGGCGCAGAAGTCAACATCTATCCAGTAAACGCCCGCCGACGAGTCGGGAAATGTGCAGATGTTGAACACCACCCCGTCATACGAAAGTCCATCGGGTATGTCGGCTTTATACACAGCCGCTGTTTCCTCGGATCCGCCGGTCGCCTCTCCCGCAGATGTCTCGGCAGGCTTTTTCGCGGTTTCGCCCGCACAGCCGGCAGCCGCAGCAACCGCCAATAGCGCCGCAACAATCGCACAAATATATTTTCTGCACATAAGCATGCTCCTTTGGCAAGTATAGTTCGGTTAATGTTAACATATTAGGCGACTGTTGTCAACAGTTTATTAAAAATCCAGGCGTCTAATTTATTGACAGCTTATATCATTTGCATCAATTGCCGGAGCCGCTTTTAGGCAAAACCGCAACGACGTGTTTTATTGTTTCACCTTTCGACAAAAAATTCTCCTCGTATTCGGTTATAATATTATCTGCCGCAAACTCGCTGGCATGCAGGTCGCGAGTGAGGCTATGCAGCTTAAAACCGCATGCGCTAAACTCCTCGAGCGAAAACTCAAACAAAGTGCTGTTGTCGGTTTTCATGCGTATTTCGCCGCCCGGCACAAGAGCGCGTTTATATTGCTCGAGAAAACCGCGGTATGTCAGCCTGCGCTTGTAGTGCTTTTTTTTCGGCCACGGATCGGAAAAGTTGAGATATATGCGCGTTATCTCACCTTCGCCTATAAAGTCAAACAGTCTGGAGGCGTCGCCCAATATCAGCTTTACGTTTGAAAGGCCGAGCGCCTTCACTTTCTCCGCGGCGACTACAAGCACGTCGGGCACCCTCTCCATCGCCAAAAACGGTATGTCCGGTTCGCGCTGAGCCGCTTCGACGATAAATCCGCCTTTTCCACATCCTATCTCAAGCACATAGGGCTTTTTCTCAAGCTCTGACGAGTGATTTATTATATAGTCCGAGCATGCCTCGAGCCGCTCTGCGCAACGCTTCTTTTTTCGCATCCGCATATTGAATTTCACCACAGGATTTGTTATAATGATTTTGAAACGTATTATATCACAGCCCGCTGTCTTTTGCAAGCGGGGGCACCAAGCATGCCATATCGGCGTGCCCCGCTGTTTTTTTAATCCTTTAACGTTAGAATCGGAGGCCACAGCGCAATGCAGCAGATGACAAAAAGCGAATTCCTTGCGGCACTTACAGATGCGCTGTATGCTTACAGCGACTTGACCGACGAGATGGTAGAGCGTCAAATCGCGCAATTTGAACGCTACTTCTCGCGTATGTCGGAAGAGGAAGCGCAAGCTGCCATTGCCGATTTCGACAGCGCAGAAGCCATCGCCGCAAACATCTACTCGCTGATAAAAGAAAAAGAGCGCCAAACGGCTCAAGCCTCCGGCCAAGAGCCGCAGCACACCCGAGATTATGACCATACGGCTTCCTATTATACCGTCGTAGACAGCAAAACAAGCCAAGACACCGACAACGAGGCAACCGCCATATACGACGCAGTCGCTAAAAAAACACAGCAAAAACAAAATCAGTCTTTCGCCGATGACGGCGCTACCATAAAAATTGACCGTATCGACACTGTCAGCGAGCCGGATGGGACAGCCGAACCCCAAATCAAACGGGTTTCGTCACGCATTGACGCCGCCGAACTAACCGAAGATTACCAGATGTATGACGACGGGTACGAAGAAACCCACCTCGACTTCTCGTCGCTTGACGAGCTGCCCGCTCAAACACCGCCGATGTTTTGGGTATTGTTTGCGCTCACTTTCCCTCCTGTCTCTTATACACATCT
>DGDL01000028.1 GCA_002385415.1 Clostridiales bacterium UBA3953 | reverse complement strand
TGTTTCAATGATAGCGGCGATACAGGCTTTGTCGTCCAGCGATTTGCTTCCTATCCTGCCGTTTTTCAGCTCCAGCACGCCGGGAGCGAATGTAACCGGCGTTCCGATTGGCGCAAGCTCCCGCAGCTCGCGTACCGTATAGCCGGTTTCGATAAAGAGCTTGTCAAACTCGGGCAGCTTATCGGCGTCATTGCTTTTTTGAAGATGCGGCGGCGTGGAGGTGATGACGCCCGGGATGGGCTGTTTGCCCCAAACCGTAACCTCGGCGCTGGAAAGCAGGCGCCGGTCGACGCCGCCGACCGGTACAAATCTGAGAAACCCCGTAAGGTCGTCGCCGCCGTCTTTTATGGCGGGCACTATATCGCTGACAAGAAATCCAATCTCGTCAAAATGTGCGTCAATCAGAATTTTCTTTGCGTTTGGCTTGCCACAGCGCTTAATGTAAATATGGTTTCCGACGGGCGTGTGCTTTACCTCGTCGAAATACCGGAGCGCGAGCGCATCCAGCGCATCGGCGCCACGCGCTTCAAACCCCGATACCGTCGGTATCTCGCACAGCGCGGCAAGCAGTTGTTTCGTATCGATATTCAAATGCGTTTACTCCGTTTTTTATAAAATTGAGTGCGGCTTTTCAGCCTATAAATTGAATGCGTGCGGCAGCAGCTCGCCCAAAGTTGTCACGCCCGAATGTGTTACAACCTCAAGCGTCGGCGGGCAAAACTCCGCGAGCACCTGCCGGCATACGCCGCAGGGAAAGCAGTCGCCGTCCGCTTTTGACGAGGCGGCCGGGCCTCCCGCGACGGCTATTGCTTTGAAGCTGCGCCTGCCCTCGGACACAGCCTTGAAAATGGCGACGCGCTCGGCGCAAACTGTCGGCGAGTATGCCGCGTTTTCGATGTTGCAGCCGGTGTAAACCGTGCCGTCGTCGCACAGCAGCGCCGCGCCCACCGCAAAGCGGGAGTAGGGCGAGTAGGCCATCCCGCGCGCCTGCTCGGCAAGCGCATAGAGCTTGTCATGCGTCATGGGCGTCACCCAGTCCGAGCAGGCGTTTGGCCAGCTCTCCGATATAAGTGAAATTAGGGAAGGTGCCGAGGTCGCGCGGCTCCATCCCTTTTGCATAGCAAAGCACAGGCACATACTCCCGGCTGTGGTCGGTGGAGGGCGTCGAGGGGTCACAGCCGTGGTCGGCCGTGATAATCAGCGCGTCGCGCTCGCCCATGCGCCCTATAAAGGTGCCAAGCCAATCGTCAAACTCGGCGATGCCGCGCGCATAGCCGTCTATGTCGTTGCGATGGCCCCACAGCGAATCAAAATCCACCAAATTGACCATGCAAAGTCCGCGCCAGTCATCGCGCGCGGCGATTTTGTCGACGGCGGACATGCCGTCGGCATTTGATTTTGTGGGATGGCTTTCGTCAATCGAGCGGCCTGCAAAAATGTCGTATATTTTGCCGACCGTTATGGTGTCCAGACCGGCGCGTTTCAGCCCGTCAAGCAGAGTGTCGCCGGGCGGCTGGACGGCATAATCGTGCCGGTTTGCAGTACGCACGAACGTGTCGCGGCTCTCGCCGACAAACGGCCGCGCGATTATGCGCCCCACGCCGTGCTCGCCGACCATGACGCGGCGGGCGGCCTCGCAGTAGTCGTAAAGCCTTTTCAGCCCGAAATACTCTTCGTGTGCCGCGACCTGAAGCACGCTGTCGGCAGAGGTGTAGACGATGGGCTTTCCGGTCGCAATATGCTCCTCGCCGTAGTCGCGTATAACCTCGGTGCCGGAGTAGGGCCGGTTGCAAAGGCAGTCTATGCCGGTCGCGCGCCACAGCGCCTCGGTCACTTCGGGCGGAAAGCCATCCGGGTAAAGCGGGAGCGGGCGGGGCGATATAATGCCGCAAATCTCCCAGTGCCCGATAATCGTGTCCTTGCCGGCAGAGGCCTGTGCTGCCCGCCCAAACGCCGCCGTCGGGGAGGGGTGGGGCGGGCGTATGTCGGCGTTGCCCTCGATGTTAAACAGCCCCATCTGCGCCATGTTGTCTGCGCGGAAATAGGGGGACGATGCGACGGCGCGCAGAGTGTTGCTGCCCGCATCGCCGAAAGCGTCGGCGTCCGGCAGCGCTCCACAGCCGAAACTGTCAAGCACGATTAAAAATACGCGCTCTGTCATCTTATTTCGGTCAGGCCGTACTCGCGGCTGCCGAGACCCTGCTCCTCGAGCATGGTAAGCTGGGTGTAGGGATTTTTATAATGCAGGCGTTCAAACAGGTGGCCGCTCGGGCCAAGCTCCATGCCCTCGGGCACGCCGACGGCAATGAGGTCCTCAAACTTAATCATGTCAAGCGATGCCGCTTCGACCGCCACAATATCTTCGCCGGCAATAATGCCGATGTCCGGCACAAGCGACGGCGTGGTCATGCCCCAGCAGTCGCAGACCGCCGTGATGCTTATAAGCATGTTGATGTAATAGACATTGTCCGGCTCGAAAGTGTCAAGAACCGTCTTGGTGCATATAGCCATACCGCGCTGGAAGTCCTCGTAGTTGTGCGAATCGAGGCTTATCGCGCCGGTGGGGCAAACTTTTACGCAGTGCTGGCAGAGTGTGCAATTGTGATAGTTCACCCTGTACTCGCCTTCACCGCTGAACCTGTTGGCGTTGTGGTTGCAGGACTGGATGCACTGCTCGCACTGGGTGCAAAGGTCAGCCTCCCAAAGCAGGCCGCCTTCAAGCCCGTGAAGCTGGCGGCGGGTCCTGTCGGTGACACAGCCCATCGCGATGTTCTTGCAGGCACCGCCATAGGCACAAGCGCCGTGACCCTTAACGTGCGAAAAGTCTATCAGAAAGTCCGCGTCGTGGATGTGCCCGGCGATGTCGATATGCTTGAGCGAGCGGTAATCGACTTCCTTCGTGTAATAGTACTTGCCGAAATATCCGCAGGCGTCGATGACCGGAGCGCCGACATATTCCTCGGTGTAGCCGCGCATGCCGGGGTTGCGGCTTGCGATATAGTGGTCGGTGATAAAGCAATTACCGCCGTTTTTCTTTACGAAATTGACGAGTTTGCGCACAAACACCGGAGGAATGGTCGAATAGCTTGTTCCGCATCCGACATGCATTTTAATGGCTACCGATTTGTCTTTGACGCGCTCTGCAAGACCAGACGCCTCAAGCAGCCGGTCAAATTTGGCGGGCAGCGTTTGACTTTCCTCATAGCGTGAATATGCAACAGGAGCAAACAGAACTTTTGATGCCATATTTCCACCTCTCCTGAAATCGATTTTTGCTATGTAAGTCTTTGTCCGCGAAAAAGTGCGCCTTTTGGACGCCGCACGTCATTGCACGGCGCCCAAAAGGGAATTTTACGCAAAACTTACTTTATAATTTTGAGAATATTGAGATAATCCAGCATTCTTATGAAAATGCCACCCATTACCGAGCGGTGCTGGAATCCCACTTTCAGCGATGTTACGGTATCGTACCAGTCGGTCATCGGCACTCTTGAGGGCGTGTGGTGGTACATTTTCCAAAGCGGCGAAATCATGCGCGCGAAATCCTCACGCGAGTCGTGCAGTGCGGCTGCCCAGACCAGCCAGTCGGATTTTGTAAACGTCGCGCGGTTGTCCAGCGGGACGCCATAGGGATTTTCATGCTTGCGATAGCTGTAAAGCTCGGAGTTTACGATAGGTTTGGGGATAATCCCGAGGTCAAACAGCTTGTCCCATATAATGTTATACTTGAGCGAGAAGGTGCCCGGACGGTCAAATCCAAGCCTGAGGCTGCCGTCGTCGTTTAGCGCGCGCTCTGCCCACGATTTGCCCATCTCGTCGGCTGTTTCCATGAATTTCTTGCCTTTGTCGGTGTCGCCCTGCATGGTGCAAAGTATGCCGTAGCAGGCGATGCCCATGATAGCTTTTGCCGAAAGGTTTACATTATGCGCCATGTGGCCGGAAAAGTCGTCGGTGCAAAGCTGATTGTCCGGGTCGGCGCCGTGTTTGAGCAGATACTCCACCCACTGGGACAGTGTGGGCATGTGCTTTTCGGCAAACGAGAAATCATTTGATGCCACCGATGCCGCGGTTACCATGATAATCATGTTGCCGCACTCTTCGACCGGCATCTGCCAGCGCGGGTCGGTGCCGTTCGAGTATACCTGCCCGTTTACAAGCGGGTACTGGCCGGCGTCATGCGGCGCAAAGTCAAACGGCCATGCATCCGAGGCTGCATATTTGAAAATCGGGCGCATCATCGCAAAGACAAGCTCGGGGTTGAATATAAGGAACATCGGCGTCGAGGGATAGCTGACGTCGACCGTCGCGGCACAGCCGTTTGAGAAGCACTCTTTTGAAATATAAAGCAGCTCGCCGTTTTTGTCGACAACCAGCTTGTGCGCGGCGCAAACCTGACGGTATGCAAGCGAGACCAGCTCGGCATATTCCTCGCCGCCGGCTTTGAGCGCGTAATCGTAGAGCATGCCGGAAAAAGCCATGCAGTCGCTGTAAATTTCGTCATATTCTTCGGCCGCCTCAACAAGCGCCTCGCCAATTGTCTTGCCCTCGGCATTCCAAAGCGAGCCGAGCGTCTCGCCGAAATACTGTATGCTTGCGCCG
This sequence comes from Clostridiales bacterium UBA3953, assembly GCA_002385415.1. Taxonomy (GTDB): domain Bacteria; phylum Bacillota; class Clostridia; order Oscillospirales; family CAG-272; genus DTU078. The sequence continues at coordinate 2,590 of DGDL01000028.1, read as the reverse complement.
CCGTCGTCATAGGCAAGCATAAACAGCGCGTCGCTGTCGGTATCGACGCTTGCGGTGATGCGGATGAGCGTCAACTCGGGCGTCTCGTCTTTTGCAGGCAGCTTCCAAACGTCGGCGGTGTGGCTGCCGGAGGCTGCGAGCAGGAATTTGCCCCAGTCGATGCGATGGTCGTCGCCGCTGCGGTTCAAAGGATTTTGCACCGAGTTGGCAATGCTCATGCAGGTCAAGCCGTCGATTTCCACCTTTTCGGTGACGACCGGGCTTTGTCCGGCTTTGTCAAGGCACAGCTCCTCGGAAGCCGAGATTGAAACCTGAACCTTGTGCTCCTCGCCGTCCAGGGAATGCCAGCTAACGCTGATATAGGTTATGGGCGTCGAGTAAAGCTCAAGGTCGTCGAGCGGCAGGGGAGAGGTGAAGATAACCTCAAGCCCGATTTTGTCGTTTTCAAATGCATAGTAGGTGGACATCGCGTCGAAATCAAACTCGACTTGCTTGATTTTCTCTATACCCAGCTTTTTGGCATCGCCCATAAAGCAGTATTCTTTGCCGTCGACCGTCACGATGCCCACAAGCGTGTTGGGGCTGCCGGTCCAGTGGCAGACGGTCGAGTCGTTGAGCTCGTCCGTCATCGACCACAGCGAAAAGTAAGGGTCAATGTTTGCAAGGGGTATTGCTGGAGGTCTGAGTTTCATGTTTTTTACCTATCCTTTATGAGAATTTTTTCAATTTCATAAGTGTATATGCGATGAAAGTCACGCTTTGGATATACGGAATCGCAAAGGTCTGGCACCTTAAACTCCGTTGGCGTGACGTCGTGAGCGTAAAGTTTCTTGCCAAATATGACGAGCCTTGCCTCTTTGAACCAAACGGTGCCGTCTTCGACTACCGGCGTGAGCCCGGATTCGCGCATTTTGTCAAAATCGCGGCCGCTCTTTGAGCCGAGCACGCCGAGCTGACTGCGGCACTCGTCTCCGAAAAACGAGAATGCCGCACGGGGCGAGGCTTCGGTAAACTCAAATGTATGGCGCGTGTAGCGGATGAGGCAATTTAGTGCGGGTTTGCCCCACATAATTCCCATCATGCCCCAAGAGGCGGTCATCATGTTGAATGTGCCGTCCTCTTTTGCGGCGCCGATAAGCATCCATTCGTCGCCGATAAGGTTAAACGGGTTTTCGCAAAGCTCGGATGGCTTTATTTCCCTGTACTCCGACATGTCTGTTCCTCCTTATTTCAAGCAAAATAACAGTCGGTGCCGGTTTTATGTAATTATTCAATTTTTGATTTCAGCTTCAGTCTGTCAAACGCAAAACCCACCGCAGCAAACAATACGGTGCTAATCAGCCCCTGAATCAAATTGAACGGCAGAGACGCGGCCGCAACGGCGAAACTGGTTATCAGCAGTGCCTCATAAATATAGTAGCCCGCGGTGCAGACCAGACCGGACACAGCGGAGGCGATTATGTTGCGCGGCGACGCGATTTTGGTGCCGGTGGAATGGAAAGGCAGTGCCATAAGCGCTTTTATTATAAATGTAGCCGGAGCCCAAACTACATATCCGGTCAAAGCGTCGGCAAGCGCGCCGCCTATCGCGCCGGCGACCATTGCGTAGGGAAGCGGCAGCACGGATGCCGCAAGATAAATAAATGTGTCGCCGACATGGACATATCCTCCCGCGCCACCGAGTATGGGCAGGCGGGGCAGATATGCGGTCGCCACAAATATAATCGCAGCAAAAACCGCCGAAAGTACTATGTTGCGCAGTGACTTTGCCTTCATAGACCCCTCACAAAATTTGCTTTTATGGAAAGAGCAGATGCAGCCGGCGTTCGAGCAAAACTCCCTCGCGCGCCGGTGTGCCGGCTTGTGCCGTCTCCGCAATCGAGTCGCGCACAAAATCGGAGGCGGCTTCTGCCGCATCGTGCAGGCTTGCGCCGAAAAGGAGCTTGCACAGCAAAACCGAGGCGAAAAGGTCGCCTGTTCCGGGATACGAGCCGCACACAAGCGGCCTTGCAATAAGCGAATGCTCGTCGCCGTCAAAGCTTACGGTGCAAACGGTGTCGGAGCCGGTCATGGCGCCGGTTATAACAACCGACCGCGCAAATTTGCGGGAAAGGGTTTCGGCAAGCTCGCGCAGCTCGCCTTCGGTGTGCTTGGTCAGCGCGGACGACGGGTCGCCGTCCAGCAAAAGATAAGCCTCTGTTATGTTGGGGGTGATAAGGTCGGCATGGCAGCAAAGCGTGCGCATGCCAGAAACAAGCTCGGGCGTGATGGTGGAATACAGCTTGCCGTCGTCGCCGAGCACAGGGTCGACGAGTTTCAGCGAATCCCGACCGAATCTTTCAAGCGCCTGCGCTATAATGTCGATTTGCTTTTCGCTTCCTAAAAAACCGGTGTAAACCGCGTCGAAATCAAGCTCGAGCGAACTCCAGTGCTCGAGTATGGCCCGCATCTCGTGCGTTGTGTCCAGCATTGAAAATCCGGTGTACCCGCCGGTGTGGGTGGACATGAGCGCCGTCGGCAGCGGCACCGGCTGGACGCCCGCCGCCGCAAGCACCGGTATCACAACGGTCAGCGCACAGCGCCCGAAACA